>SHXO01000084.1 GCA_009693245.1 Betaproteobacteria bacterium
GGGGACCGAGATGGTGATGCCTGGGGACAACATCTCGATCACGGTGGCGCTGATCCAGCCCATCGCGATGGAGGAGGGGCTGAGGTTTGCGATACGAGAAGGGGGCCGCACCGTGGGTGCCGGCGTCGTGGCTAAAATACTCGAGTAGTTCCTTGGAGCATTAAATGGCGGTGCAAAGCCAAAAGATACGAATTCGCCTGAAGGCCTTCGATTACCGGTTGATCGATCAATCGGCGATTGAAATTGTAGAAACCGCCAAGCGTACCGGTGCGGTGGTGCGCGGCCCTGTTCCGCTTCCGACGCGCATCAGGCGCTTCGATTTGCTGCGCTCGCCGAATATCGACAAGGCGTCGCGCGACCAGATGGAAATGCGTACGCATTTGCGCTTGATTGATATCATCGATCCGACGGACAAAACCGTCGATGCGCTGATGAAACTGGATTTGCCCGCGGGCGTGGACGTGGAAATAAAGCTGTAATGGGGTGAGGCGTGAGGCACGAGGCACGAGGCGTAAAACCAGATAGCTGGTACGCCTAACGCCTATCGCCTCACGCCTCACGAAAACAAAGCTTGCCAACCAATTGTAGTTGGCACCTCATGCGAGGGAAATAAAATGAGTTTAGGTCTGCTAGGCCGCAAGGTTGGCATGACGCGATTGTTTAGCGATGACGGGGATGCCGTGCCCGTTACGGTCGTGGACGTCTCCAACAACCGCGTGAGCCAAGTCAAAACAGTCGCAACCGACGGTTACTCCGCCGTGCAAATCGCCTACGGCAAGCGCCGCCCCATTCGGGTGACGAAAGCCATGGCGGGACATTTCGCCAAGGCGGGTGTCGAGGCCGGTTCCATCCTGAGAGAGTTTCGCGTGACGCCGGACCAAGCCACGGAGTTGAAGGCAGGTTCGCCCGTGGGCGTGGACATCTTCAAGGAAGGGCAAATGGTCGACGTGGGTGGCCAAACCCAAGGTAAGGGTTTCGCCGGCGTGATTCGGCGCCACCACTTCCGCTCCAACCGCGCGTCCCACGGTAACTCGGCGTCGCACAATACGCCGGGCTCCACTGGCCAGCGCCAGGATCCGGGCCGCGTGTTTCCGGGCAAGAAAATGCCGGGACACTTGGGCGATGTGAGCGTGACGACACAGAATCTCAAGATCGTGCGTATCGACACCCAGCGCCAGTTGTTGATGATCAAGGGCGCTCTTCCCGGTTCGCGCGGTGGCAATGTCGTGGTCACCCCGGCTTCCCGCGGAGGTGCGTGATGGATCTGCAAATCATCGACGATAAGGGCCAGCCGGCCGCCACGCGAGTAGCGTCCGATACGTTGTTCGGGCGGGAGTACAACGAATCCCTGGTGCACCAACTGGTCACCGCCTACATGGCCAACGGGAGACAAGGAACTCGCGCTCAAAAAGGCCGTAGCGACGTCAACAAGTCCACCAAAAAGCCCTGGCGGCAAAAAGGTACGGGCCGCGCTCGTGCCGGCCGCGCCTCCAGCCCCTTGTGGCGCGGCGGCGGCAAGACCTTCCCCAGCAGCCCGGAGGAGAACTTCTCGCACAAGGTCAATCGCAAGATGTTCCGCGCGGGTGTGCAGACCATTTTGTCCCAGCTGGTGCGTGAAGGCCGCTTGTCCGTGGTGGACAAGTTCGGCGTGGAAGCGCCCAAGACCAAAGTGCTGGTGAATAAGTTGAAGGGCATGGGCCTGGGCAACGTGTTGATCATCACGGACGTCCTGGACGATAACCTCATCCTTTCCTCGCGCAACCTGGCCGATGTGCTGGTGCTCGAGGCCCACGAAGCCGATCCCGTAAGCCTCACGCGCTATGACCGAACCATCGTCACCCAAGGCGCGCTGGCCAAGATCGAGGAGTTGTATAAATGACCGCCGCCCAATTTAGTCCCGAGCGCTTGATGCGCGTCCTCATCGCCCCCCAGGTGTCGGAGAAGAGCACCTATGTCGGCGAGAAGCGCAACCAAGCGGTGTTTCGCGTCATGGCGGATGCCACCAAGCCAGAAATCAAGGCCGCGGTAGAGTTGATGTTCAAAGTCGAAGTCAATGGCGTGAGCGTGTTGAACGTCAAGGGCAAGCAAAAGCGCTTCGGCCGCAGTGAAGGCCGCCGGCGCAACTGGAAAAAAGCTTACGTTAGCCTGAAAGCCGGGCAAGAGATCAATTACGCCGCAGGGGAGGCCAAATAATGGCACTAGTCAAAGTTAAGCCGACCTCGCCAGGGCGCCGCGCCGTGGTGAAGGTGGTCAATGCGCACTTGCACAAGGGCAAACCTGTAGCCTCGTTGCTGGAGCGCCAGAGCAAGAACGCGGGCCGTAACAACATGGGCCAGATCACCACCCGCCACCAAGGTGGCGGCCACAAGCAGCACTACCGCATGGTGGATTTCAAGCGCAACAAGGACGGCATCGTGGCCAAGGTGGAACACCTGGAATACGATCCGAACCGCAGCGCCCACCTGGCTTTGCTGTGCTACGCCGACGGCGAGCGCCGCTACATCATCGCTTGCAAGGGCTTGGTGGCTGGCACCCAGCTGGTGAGCGGGCCGGAAGCACCAATCAAGAATGGCAACACGCTTCCGCTGCGCAACATTCCGGTGGGAAGCACGATTCACTGTATTGAATTACAGCCAGGCAAGGGCGCGCAGATGGCGCGCTCCGCCGGCACCGGCGTGCAGTTGCTCGCGAGGGAAGGGGCCTACGCTCAGATTCGGTTGCGCTCTGGCGAGATCCGCAAGGTGCATGTGGATTGCCGCGCGACCCTGGGTGAAGTGAGCAACGAAGAGAACAATCTGCGCTCCATCGGCAAGGCAGGCGCCCAACGCTGGCGCGGTATCCGCCCAACGGTTCGCGGCGTGGCCATGAACCCCGTGGATCACCCGCACGGCGGCGGCGAAGGCCGTACCGGCACCAAGCGCGATCCTGTAACGCCTTGGGGCCAGTACACCAAGGGATACAAGACCCGGACCAACAAGCGCACGCGCGGCATGATTGTTCGCTCGCGTCACTCCGCGTAAGGAATGCCATGGCACGTTCAGTAAAGAAAGGTCCCTTCGCGGACCAGCACTTGGTAACAAAGGCCGAGAAGGCCAGAGCCACGAACGACAAGCGCCCCATCAAGACATGGTCGCGCCGTTCAACGGTTCTGCCCGATTTCGTTGGACTGACCATCGCCGTGCACAACGGCAAACAACACATGCCCGTCTATGTGACCGAGAACATGGTTGGGCACAAATTAGGCGAATTCGCGCTGACCCGTATGTTCAAGGGGCATCCCGCCGACAAGAAGTCCTCGGGGCCTGCGAAGAAGGATAAATGATGGATACAAAAGCTTCCGTGCGCGGTATCAGGCTTTCCGCTCAGAAAGGGCGCTTGGTCGCGGACCAGATTCGTGGCTTGCGGGTGGACCGCGCGCTCAATGTGTTGAATTTCAGCGTGCATAAGGGCGCCGTGATCATCAAGAAATTGCTCGAGTCGGCCATCGCCAACGCGGAGCATAACGACGGTGCCGACATCGACGAGCTCAAGGTGAAGACGGTGCATGTCGAGCGCGGCACGTCGCTCAGGCGTTTCCGCCCAGGACCCAAGGGGCGAGGCATGAAGATCACCAAGCCCACTTGCCACATCTACGTTACCGTCGTCGGGGATTAAGGAAGAATTATGGGACAGAAGATCAACCCCACCGGTTTTCGCTTGGCGGTGAACAAGAACTGGACTTCGCGCTGGTACGCCAACAGCAAGAACTTCGCGACCATGCTCAACGAGGATATCAAGGTACGCGATTTCCTCAAGAAGAAGCTCTCGCACGCCGCGGTCAGCAAGGTCATCATCGAGCGCCCGGCCAAGAACGCACGCATCACCATACATAGCGCGCGGCCGGGTGTCGTCATCGGTAAGAAGGGCGAGGACATCGAGGCTTTGCGTGGCACCCTGCAAAAGATGATGGGCGTGCCCGTGCATGTCAACATCGAGGAAGTGCGCAAGCCCGAACTCGATGCCCAGCTCATCGCCGACGGTATTGCCGCGCAATTGGAAAAACGCATCATGTTTCGCCGCGCCATGAAGCGCGCGATGACCAACGCGATGCGCTTGGGCGCTAAAGGCATCAAGATCATGAGCTCGGGGCGCTTGAACGGCATCGAAATCGCGCGCTCCGAGTGGTACCGCGAGGGCCGCGTGCCCTTGCACACGTTACGGGCGGATATCGATTACGGTCTCGGCGAAGCCAAGACCACCTACGGGGTGATTGGGATAAAAGTCTGGGTATTCAAAGGCGAAGTGCTGGGACGCGGCGAGCAGCCCGCTGCCGTGCCCGCCCACGAACCCGAGAAGCGAGTAAGAAGGGGAGCCAAGAATGCTACAGCCGGCTAGAACCAAGTACAGGAAGTACCAGAAGGGCCGCATCAAGGGTGTTGCGACCCGCGGTACCAAAGTCAGTTTTGGCGAATATGGCTTAAAGGCCATCGGACCAGGGCGTATCACCGCGCGCCAAATCGAGGCTGCGCGCCGTGCCATGACTCGTCACGTCAAGCGTGGTGGGCGCATCTGGATTCGAATTTTCCCGGATAAGCCCATTTCCCAGAAGCCTGCGGAAGTTCGCATGGGTAACGGAAAGGGAAACCCCGAGTACTGGGTCGCGGAAATTAGGGCTGGCAAGGTTCTCTACGAAATGGACGGAGTGGAAGAATCCCTGGCCCGCGAGGCTTTCAAACTGGCGGCGGCCAAACTTCCACTTCCCACGACCTTCGTGGTGCGGGCATTGGGCTAAAGGAAACGACGATGGACGCCAAGGAACTTAGACAAAAAACCCCGGCGCAGCTCACCGAAGAGCTGCAATCGCTGCTACGCGCGCACTTTAGCCTGCGTATGCGGCACGCCACCCAACAACTCTCCAATTCCAGCGAGATTGCCCGGACGCGCCGCGCCATTGCCCGCGTACGCACGATCATGACGGAGAAAGCGAAAACATGATCGAAGCAAGCACTAGCGAAGTTACCGAAGTTAAAAAGGCCGCCATTCGCCGCCGGCTGACAGGCCGGGTGGTGAGCGACAAGATGAACAAGACCGTCACGGTTCAGGTGGAGCGCAAGGTCAAGCACCCGGTGTTCGGCAAGTTCGTGACGCGCTCGGGGAAGTACCACGCCCACGACGAGAACAACGAATTTCATCCCGGCGATCTAGTCATGATCGAGGAGTGCCGCCCGCTGTCCAAGACCAAGGCGTGGCGCGTGGTGAAGTTGGTTGAAAAGGCCAAGGAAGAGTAATTTAGGGTTTCAGGCCTTGCGGCAGTAGCGGGGGATCGCTATACTGCGCGGCTTTTCATGGGTACGCCGCTGGTTGCCAGCGCTTGGTTGTCAGTGCATGGTTGTAAGTGTGTTAAGGCGTACCTCTCCAAGCTTCACTCACCCGAACGGGATCCAAAACTAGCCGTAAGCCAAACAGGCTGCGGACAAGTTGGAGAAGAACATGATCCAGATGCAATCGACGTTGGAAGTGGCGGATAACACCGGTGCTCGGGCTGTTATGTGCATCAAGGTGCTTGGGGGTTCCAAGCGCCGCTATGCGGGAATTGGGGATGTCATCAAGGTCAGCATCAAGGACGCCGCCCCCAGGGGCCGCGTGAAAAAAGGCGAGATCTATAGCGCCGTCGTGGTGAGGACCAGGCATGGAGTTCGCCGCCAAGACGGGTCGCGCGTGAAGTTCGACGCCAACGCGGCGGTATTGCTGAACAATAAACTCGAACCCATAGGCACGCGCATTTTCGGGCCGGTGACGCGCGAGTTGCGCTCGGAGCGGTTCATGAAGATCGTTTCCTTGGCGCCCGAGGTTTTGTAACAGACGTATCGTAAGGAAGGCGGGCGATGAACAAGCTCAAGAAGGGCGATGAGGTACTCATCGTGACTGGAAAAGATAAAGGTAAGCGCGGCGCCATTCTCAAGATTGGCGAGTTGGACCGTGTGTTGGTGGAAGGTATTAACCGCGTGAAGAAGCACACGAAACCCAATCCCATGAAGGGAACCACGGGCGGCATCACGGAAAAAGAAATGCCCATTCACATCTCGAATGTGGCGATTTTCAACCCCACCACGCGTAAGGCGGACAGGGTGGGGGTTAAGCAGCTGGAGGACGGGCGCCGCGTGCGTGTGTTCAAGTCCAGCGGTGAAATGATCGACGCATAAGGCGAATTCCATGGCGCGATTATCGGAACATTACAAAAGTACCGTCATTGGCGAATTGACGAAGAAATTCGGTTACAAGTCCGTGATGGAGGTGCCGCGTTTCCAAAAGATCGTCATCAATATGGGCGTGGGCGAGGCGGTGGGAGACAAGAAGGTGATGGACCATGCCGTGGGCGATTTGCAGAAAATCGCAGGGCAAAAGCCCGTGATCACCAAGGCGAAAAAATCCATCGCCACCTTCAAGATTCGCAAGGACTATCCCGTGGGCTGCATGGTCACATTGCGGGGCCAGCGCATGTACGAATTCCT
Organism: Betaproteobacteria bacterium; assembly: GCA_009693245.1. NCBI lineage: Bacteria > Pseudomonadati > Pseudomonadota > Betaproteobacteria > Betaproteobacteria bacterium. The sequence goes on from SHXO01000084.1 coordinate 6,492, forward strand.
GGACCGGCTGGTTTCCATCGCCATCCCGCGTATTCGCGATTTCCGCGGCATCAGCGCGCGCGCCTTAGATGGCCGTGGCAATTTCAGCATGGGGGTGAAGGAGCAGATCATATTCCCGGAAATCGAGTACGACAAAATCGATGCGATCCGGGGGATGAACATCACCATTGCCACCAGCGCAAAAAACGACGACGAGGCGAAAGCCTTGCTCGCCGCCTTTAAATTTCCTTTCCGAACCTGAGGCCGGCATGGCAAAACTGTCCGTAACCAATCGCGAAGCGAAGCGGCGTGCAACGGTGAAGAAGTTCGCCGCGAAGCGCACGATGTTGCTGGAGATCGTGAACAGCGCCAAGGCTTCCGATGAGGCCCGCCAGGAAGCGCGCGATAAGCTTCAGGCGCTGCCCAGAAACGCAAGCCCCGTGCGGTTGCGCAACCGGTGTGCGCTGACGGGACGCCCGCGCGGCACTTTCCGCATGTTCGGTTTGGCGCGTAACAAGCTAAGAGAAATCGCCATGCGCGGCGAGATTCCTGGCCTTACCAAAGCCAGTTGGTAATGGGAATGGAGGGGGGGAATGGAGGGGAATGAGATGAGGGAGACGGTTCAATGAGCATGAGTGACCCCATCGCCGATATGCTGACTCGCATCCGTAATGCGCAGGCGGGCGAGAAGAACTCGGTGGCGATACCGGCCAGCAAAGTGAAGGCGGCGATCGCACAGGTACTGAAGGATGAAGGATATATAGAGGATTTTCGCGTCCAGCCAGAAGGTGTGAAGGCCACGCTGGAAATCGCGCTGAAATACTACGCGGGGCGCCCGGTGATCGAACGCATCGAACGCATCAGCAAGCCGGGATTGCGTGTGTACAAGGCGAGCAAGGACATTCCCCCGGTCATGAACGGGTTGGGCATTGCGATTGTCTCGACCTCCAAGGGCGTGATGACGGATCGCAAGGCCCGCACCACTGGTATCGGCGGCGAAGTGTTGTGTATCGTCGCTTGATAGCCTAGGAGAAATTCATGTCCAGAATAGGCAAATTGCCGATTGCGATTCCCAAGGGGGTCGATGTGACTATCGCGCCGGATTCCGTTTCCGTCAAGGGGCCGCTAGGGTCCTTGGTCCGCACATTGACCTCCCATGTGAAAGTCAAGCGTGAGGGCGATCAGTTGCTGGTGGAAACCACCACCGATAGCACGCAAGCCAACGCGATGTCGGGAACCATACGAGCCCTCATGGCGAATATGATTCAAGGCGTCACCAAGGGTTTCGAGCGCAAGCTGAACCTCGTGGGCGTCGGATACCGTGCCCAGGCGGCAGGCGACGCGGTGAATCTCACGCTCGGTTTCTCGCATCCGGTATCGCACAAGATCCCAAAGGGGATCAAGGTGGCGACACCCACGCAGACGGAAATCGTCGTGACGGGAATCGACAAGCAGATGGTGGGACAAGTGGCGGCCGAGATAAGGGCCTACCGTAGCCCGGAACCCTATAAGGGTAAGGGCGTTCGGTATGCCAACGAGGTCGTGGTCATCAAAGAGACCAAGAAGAAATAACCACGGAAGCAACGATTAGGCGGCGAGGCGAAGATATGATAAATAAGCGGCAAGCAAGAGCACGGCGTTCGCGGCAGACGCGGGTGCGGATCGCTCTGCAAAAGGCGGTAAGGCTGACAGTGCATCGCTCCAATGTTCATATGTACGCACAAGTGATCGATGCCAGCGGTTCGCGGGTGATCGCCAGCGCGTCCACTCTCGATGCCGACATCAAGGGTGTCGCGCCTAACGGCGGCAACGTCAAGGCGGCGGTGTTGGTGGGCAAGAAGATCGCGGAGAAAGCCAAGGAAAAGGGTGTCGAGAGCGTGGCCTTCGACCGCTCTGGTTACCGGTATCACGGCCGTGTGAAGGCGTTGGCGGATGCCGCGCGCGAGCACGGACTCAAGTTCTAAGGAAAACGCGATGGCAGACAGACGTCAGCAGCAGCAGTCCAGCGACGAGCGTAGCGATGGACTGAAGGAAAAAATGGTGGCCGTCAATCGCGTCACCAAAGTGGTCAAGGGAGGGCGGTTGCTGGCCTTCGCCGCGCTCACCGTGGTAGGTGATGGCGACGGTGGAATCGGAATGGGCAAGGGTAAGTCGCGCGAAGTGCCGGTTGCGGTACAAAAAGCGATGGAGCAAGCCCGCCGCAAGATGGTGAAGTTCAACCTCAGGAAGGGAACGGTGCACCACGCGGTGATCGGCGAGCACGGCGCGGCGCGTGTGCTGATCCAGCCGGCCTCCGACGGTACGGGAATCATCGCGGGCGGGCCCATGCGGGCCGTATTCGAAGTGATGGGGATGCAGAACGTGCTGGCAAAGTGCTTCGGTTCCACGAACCCCTACAATGTGGTTCGGGCGACGTTGAATGCGCTGGAGCGCATGAACACTCCGTCCGAAGTGGCGGCCAAGCGTGGCAAGACAGTAGAAGAGATAACGGGGTAGACCATGGCCACCAGTGGCAAGACGATAAGAGTCACCTTGATTCGCAGCGTCATCGGATTGCGGGCGTCACACCGCGCGACTGTGCGCGGTTTGGGTCTGCGCCGGATCAATCAAACATCGGAATTGGCCGACACCCCGGAAGTGCGGGGCATGATCAATACCGTGAAGTATCTGTTGAAGTGCGAGGGCTAAAATGCGCTTGAATACTATCAAACCGTGCAAGGGCTCCAAGCACGCGCCGAAACGCGTCGGACGCGGAATCGGATCGGGCCATGGCAAGACCTCTGGCCGCGGGCACAAGGGTCAAAAGGCGCGCTCTGGCGGGTTTCATAAGGTCGGATTCGAGGGCGGGCAAATGCCCATTCACCGCCGGCTGCCAAAACGCGGGTTCAATTCCATGGCAAGGGGTACCAGCGCGGAAGTGCGGTTGTCCGATCTGGAACGGTTGCAAGAGAGCGTGCTGGACTTTGCCAAGCTGAAAGACTTGGGCGTGATTCCGCGCATCGCACTGAAGGCGAAGGTCATTTTGCGCGGCAAATTGGCGCGCGCGATTACGCTCAAGGGCGTTGGGGTGACCAAGGGTGCGCGAGCGGCGATCGAGGCGGCGGGCGGCAAGGTCGAGGAATAGGGGTTGGCCAACGAAAGCACTAGCCGGGGGGGAGCAGGGCGCTACGCGGATTTGAAGCGGCGTTTGGTTTTCCTGCTGTGTGCATTGATCGTGTACCGCATCGGAGCGCACGTTCCGGTGCCCGGCATCGATCCGGTGCGATTGGCGGAGTTGTTCAGGAGCCAGGAAGGCGGGATCCTGGGGATGTTCAACATGTTTTCCGGGGGGGCGTTATCGCGCTTCACGATTTTCGCCCTGGGAATCATGCCTTACATCTCGGCGTCCATCATCATGCAGCTTTTGGCGCAGGTCTATGAGCCGTTCGTGCAATTGCGCAAGGAAGGCGAGTCGGGCCGTAGAAAGATTACGCAGTACACTCGCTACGGAACGCTTTTCCTGGCGGCCTTTCAGGCCTTCGGAATCGCGGTGGCGCTGGAAGGGCAGCAAGGGTTGGTGATCGATCCGGGCATGATGTTTCGCTTCGTGACGGTTGTAACCTTGGTGACGGGAACATTGTTTTTAATGTGGTTGGGCGAGCAGATCACCGAACGTGGGATCGGTAACGGGATTTCGCTCATCATTTTCGCGGGTATCGCGGCGGGTCTTCCGAGGGCTATTGGGGGATCCTTGGAACTGGTGCGCACCGGAGCATTTTCGATTCCGCTGGTATTGTTGTTATTCATCGGAGCGGTAGCGGTAACTTTCGTGGTCGTATTCGTGGAAAGCGGCCAGCGGCGCATTCCGGTGAATTACGCGAAGAGGCAAGTGGGGCGGCGAGTGTATGGCGGGCAGAGTTCCTTCCTTCCGTTGAAGCTCAACATGTCCGGCGTGATCCCGCCGATTTTCGCTTCGAGTTTGATATTGTTTCCAGCGACCATTGCCGGGTATTTTGGTAATAGCGACAGCACGGTTTGGTTGCGAGATTTGAGCGCCGCGCTGCATCCGGGGCAGCCGATATACGTGTTGCTGTACGCCTCGGCGATCGTTTTCTTCTGCTATTTTTATACGGCCTTGGTGTTCAACCCCAAGGAGACAGCGGAGAATCTGAAGAAAAGCGGGGCCTTCGTGCCGGGAATCCGGCCGGGGGACCAGACGGCGAAGTATGTGGAGCGGGTCATCCTGAGGCTAACGCTGGCGGGTGCGATTTACGTGACCTTGGTCTGCTTGCTGCCGGAGTTCTTGATCGTCAAGTGGCAGGTACCGTTTTACTTCGGTGGCACGTCGCTAATGATTATCGTGGTGGTAACCATGGATTTCATGGCGCAGGTGAAGGCTTACATCATGTCGCATCAATACGAGAGTTTGCTGAAGAAGGCGAATTTCAAAGGTGGTGTGCCAACGGCGCGATGATCGTGGAGCATGTCTAAGGAAGACACCATACAGATGCAGGGCGAGATCATGGAAACCCTGCCGAACGCGACGTTTCGAGTAAAGCTGGAAAATGGGCACATGGTGCTCGGACACATCTCCGGGAAGATGCGAATGCATTACATTCGAATCCTGCCCGGCGACAAGGTGACGGTGGAATTGACGCCGTACGATTTAACGCGCTGGCGTATCGTGTTCCGCGCGAAGTGAGTAGGAACGCGGTAGAACCGAGTAGGAACCCGAATAGAGGTGGAAGATGAGAGTACAAACATCGGTGAAGAAGCTGTGCAGAAACTGCAAGATCATTCGCAGAAACCGGGTGGTTCGGGTGATTTGCAAGGAGCCGCGCCACAAGCAGCGGCAAGGTTGAGTTTTTGTTTAATCGGACTAACGGATACGGCCCATGGCTCGAATAGCAGGCGTAAACATTCCCAATCACCAGCACGCGGAGATCGCGCTCACCGCGATCTACGGTATTGGGCGCACCACGGCACAGCGCATCTGCGAGACCGCCGGGGTGTTGCGCAGCAAGAAAATCAAGGATTTGTCCGATGGAGAATTGGACAAGATTCGCGAGCAGGTGTCCAAGATCACGGTGGAAGGCGACCTACGCCGCGAGGTATCCATGAGCATCAAGCGGCTCATGGACTTGGGCTGCTACCGCGGTTCGCGCCACCGTAAAGGATTGCCCGCGCGCGGGCAGCGCACGCGAACCAATGCACGCACACGGAAGGGGCCGCGCAAGGCGGCCATCAAAGCCGCGGCGGCACCGTCGAAGGGATAATTCATGGCAAAGGCTGCAACCAGGGTTCGCAAGAAGGTCAAGAAGAACGTCGCCGAGGGCATTGCCTTCGTGCGCGCATCCTTCAACAACACCATCATCACCATTACCGACCGGCAGGGCAACGCGCTGTCGTGGGCTACCTCGGGCAGCGCGGGTTTCAAGGGTTCGCGCAAGAGCACGCCCTTCGCTGCCCAGGTGGCCGCGGAGGCCGCCGGGAAGGCGGCGCAAGAGTGTGGCGTCAAGAATTTGGAAGTGCGTATCAAGGGTCCAGGGCCGGGCCGCGAGTCAGCGGTCCGAGCACTCAATGCCGTGGGCTTCAAGATCACCAGCATCTCCGATGTGACGCCGGTTCCGCATAACGGCTGCCGCCCGCCCAAACGCCGGCGCATCTAAATCAGGATAGAACGATGGCAAGAAATTTAGATCCGAGTTGCAAGCAGTGCCGCCGGGAAGGAGAGAAACTCTTTCTGAAGGGCGAGAAGTGCTTCAGCGATAAATGCGCCATAGAGCGCCGTAGTTATCCGCCTGGGCAGCATGGCCAGAAGCAGGGCCGCATGTCGGGATACGCCACGCAATTGCGCGAAAAGCAGAAAATTCGCCGCATATATGGCGTGCTCGAACGGCAGTTCCGTAAGACCTACGCCGAAGCCGATAGGCAAAAAGGCATCACCGGCGACAACTTGCTGCAGCTGCTGGAGAGCCGTTTGGATACCGTGGCCTTCCGCATGGGTTTTGGTGCCTCCCGCGCCGAAGCCCGGCAGGTGGTTCTGCACAACGGAGTCACCGTGAACGGTAAGCGCGTGAATATTCCTTCGTACCAGTTACGCCAAGGCGACATCATCGAAGTGGCGGAGAAAACCAAGGCGCACCTGCGAGTGAAAGCTGCGGCCGAGGCCGCGGAGCAGCGCGGATTTCCGGAATGGCTGGAAGTAGATCCAAAAGCGCTGAAGGGCGTATTCAAAGCCCGTCCGCAGCGTTCCGAGTTACCGTCGACCATCAACGAATCGTTAGTGATCGAGCTTTACTCCAAGTAAAAAGCGCGCGCCCGCTCCACGAGCGGCGCGCGTTGGCTCTATTCATTCTCATTGCAGAGGACAAGTATGCAAAGCAGCGCTCTTCTGAAGCCGCGAATCATCGATGTACAAAGCCTTGGGCCATCCCATGCCAAGGTGGCCATGGAGCCCTTCGAACGAGGGTATGGCCATACGCTTGGGAACGCGTTACGCCGCATTCTTCTGTCCTCGATGCCAGGATACGCGCCCACGGAAGTAAAGATCACCGGTGTGCTGCACGAATACTCCACGTTGGACGGCGTGCGCGAGGACGTGGTGGATTTGCTCCTCAACCTGAAAGGGTTGGTGCTGAAGCTGCACAACCGCGACGAAACGCTGCTCACCCTCAAGAAGGAAGGCGAGGGCCCCGTGCGGGCGAGCGATATCGAAGGTTCTCACGACGTCGAGATCGTCAATCCCGATCACGTGATCGCGAATCTTTCGGCAGGCGGAAAATTGGAAATGCAGATCAAGGTGGAGCATGGGCGCGGTTACGTCCCAGCCACCTCGCGCATGACCGACAAGGAAGGACGCGCCATTGGCAGCATTTTGCTGGATGCCTCCTACAGCCCGGTGCTCAAGGTGAGCTACAGCGTGGAAAGCGCGCGCGTGGAACAGCGCACCGACATGGACAAGCTGATCATGGACGTGGAAACCAACGGTGTGGTCCAGCCCAAGGAAGCCATCCAGTACGCCGCGCGCGTGCTGATCGACCAGCTCATGAGTTTCGCGGAAATCGAGGGAACGCCGATGCTGGTGGAGCAACCCAAGATCCCGCAGGTGGATCCGATCCTGTTGCGGCCCGTGGACGATTTGGAGTTGACCGTACGGTCCGCCAATTGCCTGAAGGCGGAAAACATTTATTACATCGGCGATCTCATCCAACGATCGGAAACCGAGTTGCTGAAAACCCCCAATCTCGGACGCAAGTCTCTCAACGAGATCAAGGAAGTCTTGGCCTCGCGCGGTCTGACCCTGGGAATGAAGCTGGAGAACTGGCCTCCCGCTTCCTTGGAACGTACAACTTAAAGCGGGTTAGGAGTTAAATCATGCGGCACCGTCTTGGTCTTCGAAAACTAAACCGAACCAGCAGCCATCGTTTGGCGATGTTGCGTAACATGGCGAATTCCCTGTTGTGGCACGAGGTCATCAAGACCACCTTGCCCAAGGCGAAGGAGTTGCGCCGCGTGGCGGAGCCTTTGATCACCCTCGGGAAGTCACCCTCCTTATCGAACCGCCGCCTCGCCTTTTCGCGTACGCGTGACCGGGACGTCGTGTCGAAAATTTTTGAAGAGCTGGGCCCGCGCTACGCCGCCCGC
>SHXO01000085.1 GCA_009693245.1 Betaproteobacteria bacterium
ACAGTGCACGCCTACCTCAACCGGTGCGCGCACGTGCCGGTGGAACTGGATTGGATGGAAGGGAATTTTTTTGATTATTCGGGTCTATATCTCACGTGTTCCACGCACGGGGCGGCCTATTTACCTGATACCGGACATTGCATAGCGGGCCCCTGCAAGGGCCGCCGCCTCGTCCCGGTCATGATCGAGGAAAACAACGGCCAAATTTGGCTGAAGGAATAAAGGAGTCCACTGGAAATGATCGAATCGAATTCAAGCCCCGAGCCCGCCAACTGGGAACGCCAAGCGCTGGAAAGACTGGCCCGGGGGGCTTTGGATGAACAACGGCGCGCGCGCCGTTGGGGCATTTTTTTCAAGCTTGTAGGCTTTGGCTACCTTATCGTGGTTCTAGTCATCGCCTCGGGCTGGATGGGCGGGCGCGACTCCAAGCGGCCTGGGCGCCATACGGCGCTGGTGGAAGTGCACGGCGTTATCCAAGCGCAGGGCGAGGCCAGCGCGGATCGCGTCAATCAAGCCCTCAAGGACGCTTTCGAGGACGAGAAAACCGTGGGTGTGGTGATGCGCATCAACAGCCCCGGCGGAAGCCCGGTGCAAGCGGGGCAGATCAACTCGGAGATCAAACGCTTGCGCGGCTTGCATCCAAACGTACCGCTTTACGCCGTGGTCGACGATATATGCGCCTCGGGTGGCTACTACGTGGCAGCGGCGGCGGACAAGATTTTCGTCGACCAAGCCAGCATCGTGGGTTCCATCGGCGTTCTGATGGATGGATTTGGATTTACCGGAACCATGGAGAAACTTGGCGTCGAGCGCCGCCTCATCACTGCCGGTGAGAACAAAGGCTTCCTCGATCCCTTCTCCGCGATCAATCCCTCGCACAAAGCCTACGCCGAACAGTTGTTGAAGGAGATCCACTCGCAGTTTGTCCAAGTGGTACGGCAGGGCCGGGGCCAGCGCTTGAAGGAATCGCCGGAACTTTTCAGCGGGCTGGTGTGGAGCGGTAGGCAAAGCATCGCCATGGGGTTAGCCGATTCCATGGGAAGCCTGGATTCCGTGGCGCGCGATGTGATCAAGGCCGAACACGTGGTCGACTTCACGACTCGCGAGAACTTCGCCGAGCGCGTGGCCCGGCGTTTTGGCGCGGCCGTGTCGCAGGCGCTGCTGCAATCGCTCGGGAGCGGTCCCGCGGTGCGCTAGGGGCCGATAGGACAAACACGGTGGGGCGCCGGTCGAGGTCGATGACCCGCTGGCGCCAATCCGCGATGGTACGGGTGGCTATCGTCTCGGAAGCTTGGGTCAAGTCGCTGGCCACGCATAGCAAGGTAGTAGTGGCGCAAGTGGCGAGTATGTCTCCCCACAGCGATTGATTGCGGTACGGTGTTTCGATAAAAAGCTGCGTTACCCCGGCGTGAGCCGATTCGCGTTCCAACGCTAGCAAGGCTTTTTGGCGGGTGGCGGACTCCACCGGCAGGTAGCCATGGAAGGCGAACCGTTGTCCCCCCAACCCCGAAGCCATGAGAGCCAGAAGGATGGAGGATGGCCCCACCATGGGGACCACTTTGATGCCCTCGCGATGGGCCAAGGCCACCAGATCCGCCCCTGGATCGGCCACGGCCGGGCAACCGGCCTCGGAGAGTAATCCCACGTCAAACCCTTGCCGCAATGGCGACAACAACTCGCTCAACCCGGCGGCCGGAGTGTGCTCATTGAGGGTGGCCATGTGAATCTCCCGCAATCCGCCGCGCCCCAGCGATGCGAGAAAGCGGCGGGCGGTCTTTGCTTCCTCCGCCACGAAATGCCGAAGGGCGAGCAGCTTCTTCTGGGTGTTGCGCGGGAGGTAGCTATCTGGCGCGCCGCCGCCGAGATCGCTTGGTATTAGAAACAGAGTGCCGTTCATCTAAGGCAATTCGTAGCCAAAGCCACGCAGCATCTCCGATAGGCGAATAAGGGGAAGACCGATCACGGCCGTGGGATCGTTGGAATCGATGGCGTGGACCAGGGTGATTCCCATGCCTTCCACCTTGGCGCTACCCGCGCAATCGTAGGGCTTTTCCGTGAGAAGATAGCGCTCAATCTGGGCATCATCCAGGATGCGCATGTGAACGGTAACCGGCACGACGTCCTTTGCGCAGCCCTGGCCCGCAAGGCAAACCACCGCCAGGGCCGAATGAAAGAGCACCCGCTGCCCTGACATCTGACGTAGTTGTCTAACCGCCTGAGCGTGCTCTCCGGGCTTGTTAAGACGGATCCCGTTGACCTCGGCAATTTGATCCGCACCAATCACCACGGCTTCCGGGAACGACTTGGCCACCGCGCGGGCCTTGTCCTCCGCGAGGCGCAGGGCAGTGGCCCTTGGCGGTTCGTGGACGGCCTCGGTTTCGTCGGTGCGCGGGGATCGGGTTTCGAAAGGAATGCCTAGGCGGGACAGTAATTCTCGCCGGTACGGCGAGGTGGAGGCGAGGATCAGGGGGCGCGGCATGGGTTGGAATAGAGGAGAAGAGAGGAGAAAAGACTTTGACAAGATAGGGTTAAGTTCTTATCCTAGCGCGTTTATGCTGGCTCCTGTAAGTATGCTGGCTCCTTCGAGTGTGCCTTCAAGTATCAAGCCCATGGAATTTGCCCGCGCCGGATTGGTTTGCGCGGGAGCATTTCAGGTTGCGGCCATGGTGCGCTTACAGGAACAACTGGCCCGGCCCGTTGGAAGCATCGATTTCGAAGTGCTCGGGGAATTGACGGACAAGGGGCACGAAGCATTGGTCCTTAAAGTAAGCGGCATGCTGTGGTTGAACTGCCAGCGATGCCTTGAAGCCTTGCCCGTGTCTGTCAGCTCGTCACGCCGCATCGTGTTCGCTTTGAAACCTCTGGAGTTGGAGCGTGATTACGAGGACGATGAAACGGACGTGGTGGACGCGGTGGAAATCCTGAATGTTGCCGAACTCATCGAAGATGAAGTATTACTTAGTTTGCCGCCATCGCCCAAGCACGAGCTGAATGTGTGCGGTAATACCAAGCCCGTGATGGCGGAGGAAAGATTGTCGCCCTTCGCGGTACTTGGCAAGCTCGGCCGGCCACCGGCGGAGCACTGAATTTTTTAAGACTTTTTGCGTATAGGAGTTACTCATGGCTGTTCAGCAGAACAAAAAATCCGCCTCGCGGCGAAACATGCGCCGGTCCCACGACGGGCATCCGAATGCCCCGCTGGCGGTGGAGCCCACTACCGGCGAGACGCACCTGCGCCACCACATTAGCCCCAACGGCTACTACCGCGGTAAGAAGGTCATCAAGTCGCGCGACGAGTAGTGCCGAATTTCCTTGCGGCGCCCGTAGGGGCGCGGCCCCATGGCCACGGAACTGGCGCGCGGTGGCGCCTAATTCATGCCTTTTCGAGGTCTTAGGTGAGCGTCACCATCGCCTTGGATTGCATGGGAGGCGACCACGGGATCAAGGTGACTGTCCCCGCCGCCTTGCGTTTCATGCAGGGAAATTCCGATGTAAACATCGTGCTCGTCGGTAAGCATGATGCCCTAGAAAAGGCCCTTGCGGGAACAGGCCAGGCGCAAACCGGGCGCATCGAAATTCGCCACGCCGGCGAAGTGGTCGAGATGGGCGACGCACCGGCCGTGGCATTGCGTGGCAAGCGCGATTCTTCCATGCGCGTGGCAGCCGATCTCGTGCGCGCGGGAGAAGCCGATGCCTGCGTGAGCGCGGGCAATACGGGCGCGCTCATGGCCATTTCGCGTTTCGTGCTGAAGATGCTGCCTGGTGTCGAACGGCCCGCTATCGCATCGATGCTGCCCACGCAGAAAGGCCATTGCTGCATGCTGGACCTGGGCGCCAACGTCAATTGCACGCCCGTGCATCTGTTGCAGTTCGCGGTCATGGGATCGTCCTTGTTCACCGCGGTGGATGGTAACGAGAGTCCCACGGTGGGATTGCTCAACATCGGCGAAGAAGAGATCAAGGGCAACGAAATCGCGAAACTTGCAGGTGACCTGCTCAAGACCAGCGGCTTGAATTACTTCGGTAACGTGGAAGGCGACGACGTGTACATGGGCACCACGGATGTCGTGGTATGCGACGGTTTCGTCGGCAACGTCTTTCTCAAGGGGTCCGAGGGCCTCGCCCGTATGCTTGCGGCTTATCTGCGCGAGGAGTACCAGCGTAACGGATGGAACAAACTCGCGGCCTTTCTCTCGCTTCCCGCCATCTCCGCCTTTCGTAAGCGCGTGGATCCGCGCCGCTACAACGGGGCCTCCTTGCTAGGGTTGCGAGGAATCGTGGTGAAAAGCCACGGCTCCGCCGATGCCCTTGCATTCGAAGTGGCCATCGGCCGGGCTTACGACGAAGCGCGTAACAAGGTTCTGGACCGCATCGCCGCTCATATGCCGCGGATGCTGGAGAAGGTGGGTTGATATATTCGCGGATCACGGCCACTGGCGGATATCTTCCAAGCCGCGTGGTGACCAATGAGGAGTTGGCAAGCCGTTTGGATACCTCCGACGAGTGGATCAGCGCACGCACGGGTATTCGCTCGCGGCATCTGGCGGCGGACGATGAAATGGCTTCCGACTTGGCATTGCAGGCCGCCCGCCAAGCGCTACAGCGCGCGCAAATCCATGCGGCGGATCTCGATCTCATCATCGTGGCCACTACCACGCCGGATATGATATTTCCGAGCACGGCCTCCATTCTGCAGGCCAAGCTTGGAGCAGCCGGTTGCGCCGCCTTCGACGTGCAGGCCGTGTGCAGCGGCTTTGTGTACGCCTTATCCACGGCGGATCTCTATGTACGGAGCGGAAAGTGCCGTAATGCCCTGGTGGTCGGAGCGGAGTTGTATTCGCGCATCCTGGATTGGAATGACCGCGCCACCTGTGTTCTGTTTGGCGACGGGGCTGGCGCGGTGGTGCTCACGGCGAGCGATGCTCCCGGAATCGTCGCGACCCGCTTGCATGCCGATGGTAATTTTGGAAAGGTGTTGTGTGTGCCCGGAAGCGTTGCTCATGGCGAAGTGCGCGGGCGGCCCTTTGTCGAAATGGACGGTGGGGCGGTGTTCAAATTTGCCGTCAAGGTGCTAAGCGAAGTCGCTGAAGAAGTAATGACGGATGCCGCGCTCGGCGCCAACGATATACACTGGCTGGTCCCGCACCAAGCCAATGTCCGTATCATCGAAGCCACCGCACGCAAGCTAGGAATATCCATGGAACGGGTAGTCGTCACCGTGGCGCGGCACGCCAATACCTCCGCGGCGTCCATTCCGCTGGCTTTGGATGTGGCTTTGACCGACGGCAGAATCCGCCCAGGCCAGAACGTTTTGCTCGAGGGGGTCGGAGGGGGCTTCACCTGGGGCGCGGCGCTGGTGAAGTGGCAGTGAAGGAACCGGATATGAGTCTTGCCTTTTTATTTCCCGGCCAAGGATCGCAGTCCGTAGGCATGATGGCGGCCTATGCGCAATCTCCCGCCATTCAGCCAGCCTTCGAAGTCGCAAGCCGGGCGCTGGATTTGGATCTCTGGAATTTGGTGGCCCAAGGTCCCGCCGAGGAGTTGGGGCGCACGGTCAACACACAGCCGGTGATGCTGGTGGCAGGTTATGCCGTGTACCAGGCGTGGAAGGCCGCGGGCGGACGCACGCCAGCATTCATGGCAGGACATAGCTTGGGGGAGTACACGGCATGGGTATGTGCCGGTGCCTTGAAGTTTGCCGATGCCGTACCATTCGTGCGTGCCCGCGCCCGCATCATGCAAGACGCTGTGCCGGAGGGAACAGGCGGCATCGCGGCATTGCTCGGCGCGGAACTCAAGGACGTTCTGGAGGTGTGCGCGGAAGCCTCCAGCGTGGGAGTGGTGGAACCCGCCAATCTGAATGCGCCTGGACAAATCGTCATCGCGGGACACCGCAACGCGGTGGAAAAAGCCATGGAGCTTGCCAAGACTCGCGGTGCCAAGCGCACCGTGATGCTGCCCATGAGCGCGCCTTCTCACTGCAGCTTGATGAAAGGGGCCTCCGAGGAAATCGGCGCCATGCTCCAAAAGCTCACCATCCGTTCGCCGTCAGTGTCCGTCGTATGCAACGCCGACGTCGCGATCAACACGGATCCGGGCGCCATCAAATCGGCCCTCACGCGGCAACTCTACAGTGCAGTACGCTGGATAGAAACCATCGAGCTACTGAGTAAGCAAGGTGCGAACACCTTTGTGGAATGCGGTCCTGGCCAAGTATTGAGCGGCTTGGTCAAACGCATCGTTCCGCAGGCCAAAATCCTCGCGCTCAAGGACTACGCGACTCTCGAACGACTCGCCAAGGAGTATCCGGCTTGACACAACTCACGGGGAAGGTGGCATTGGTTACGGGTGCCAGCCGTGGTATCGGCAAGGCCATCGCAATGGAACTCGCGCGCCAAGGAGCGGCCGTGGTAGGCACCGCCACCAGCGATGCGGGTGCGCAATCCATTACTGCCTACCTAGGCGAGGCAGGATTGAAGGGCGAGGGCATGACCTTGCAAGTGCGCGACGAGAGCCAAGTGGCGAGCGTTTTGGGCGCAGCGCAAGAAAAGCACGGCAAGATTTTCGTATTGGTGAACAACGCAGGCATCACCCGCGATAATTTGCTGTTGCGCATGAAGGATAGCGAGTGGGACGACGTCATGGACGTCAACCTCAAATCCGTGTTCCGGCTCTCGCGCGGAGTGCTGCGCGAGATGATGCGCGCAAGGGAAGGGCGCATCATCAACATTACCTCGGTGGTGGGGGAGAGCGGAAACGCCGGCCAATGCAATTATGCCGCCGCCAAGGGGGCGGTGATCGCTTTCACCAAATCCTTGGCGCAGGAGGTGGCAAGACGCAATATCACCGTTAATTGCGTGGCTCCAGGATTCATCGAAACCGACATGACAAGCGCCCTCACGGAAGAGCAGCGCAATGCCGCTTTACAGCGCATTCCTCTCGCGCGCTTGGGGCAAGCACAGGACATCGCCGCCGCCGTCGCGTTCCTGGCATCGCCAGGAGCCGGCTACATTACCGGTGGGACGCTCGACGTCAACGGCGGCATGTATATGCGATGAGGCGAAGCTTCGCATTCGTCATATCCTATTTGGTAGACTACGCGCGTTTTTTCAACCGCCACATGAAAAGGGGCGGAAACAAGGGAGGGCGGCATCAGGGTTAGGCCGCCCCATTCGTCGACACATAGAAGGACTAATTGATGGAATCCGTAGAACAGCGTGTCAGAAAGATCGTTGCCGAACAGCTCGGCGTGAATGAAGCCGACGTGAAAAACGAGTCGACCTTTGTCGATGACCTCGGTGCGGACTCTCTCGATACCGTGGAGCTGGTCATGGCCCTGGAAGAAGAATTCGAGTGCGAAATTCCCGACGAAGAAGCGGAGAAAATCACCTCGGTGCAACAGGCCATCGATTACGTGAATGGCCACGTAAAGGCTGCGTAGGCCCAAGCGCTTTTTATCGCGATGCATCAGCCATCGCCATTTCAGCATTTCCGGAGATGATTTGTCCAAACGCAGAGTCGTCGTAACAGGCCTTGGCGTTGTTTCGCCGGTGGCAATTGGGGCACCTGAAACCTGGGCGGGGATTCTTGCCGGACGCTCTGGCATCGGCCGTATCACCCGCTTCGACGCGACGGGATTCGCGTCCCAGGTGGCGGGGGAAATAAAGGGTTTCGATCCAGCCAAATATCTCCCCGCCAAGGAAGTCCGGCGCTTCGATACTTTTATTCATTACGGGATCGCGGCGGCTTCCGAGGCCATTGGCGATGCGCGGCTCAAGGCGACGCCGGAAACCGCGGAGCGCATCGGCGTCATCATGGGTTCTGGCATTGGCGGCCTGCCGATGATCGAGGACATGCACTCGACATTGCTGCAAGGGGGACCGCGTAAAGTGTCGCCCTTCCTTATCCCCGGCACCATCGTCAACATGATTTCTGGCACATTGTCCATCATGCATGGCTTCAAGGGCCCGAACCTCGCCATCGCCACCGCATGCACCACCTCTACCCACAGCATTGGGGAAGCCGCGCGCATCATTCGCTGGGGTGATGCCGATGCCATTGTCGCGGGCGGCGCGGAGGCGACGGTATGCCCCTTGGCGATCGCGGGGTTCTCCTCGGCACGTGCCTTGAGCACCCGCAACAATGATCCCGAGGGCGCTAGCCGGCCCTGGGACACGGGACGCGATGGCTTCGTCTTGAGCGAAGGCGCGGGGGCGGTGGTCCTGGAAGAATACGAACACGCTCGTGCCCGCGGGGCGAGGATCTACGCGGAGCTTGTGGGTTATGGCACTAGCGCGGACGCCTATCATATGACGGCGCCCAACGAAGGCGGGGATGGCGCGCGCCGTTGCATGATGAATGCCTTGAAGGATGCGCGGCTTGCACCCAGCGATGTGGACTACATCAATGCTCACGGTACTTCCACCCCCTTGGGGGACATCGCGGAATCCGTCGCGATCAAAACTTGCTTTGGGGATCATGCCAAGCGGGTGGCAGTCAGTTCCACCAAGTCCATGACCGGACACCTGCTTGGGGCCGCTGGGGCGGTTGAAGCCATCTTCACCATTCTCAGCATACGGGACCAAGTCGCGCCACCGACCATTAATCTGACCAACCAGGACCCGCAGTGCGATTTGGACTACGTCCCCAACACGGCCAGGAAGATGAGAATTCGCTTGGCATTGTCCAATTCCTTTGGGTTCGGTGGAACTAATGGGAGCCTTGCGTTCGCGGCACTCGGCTAGCCGCACGCGACAACGCACGCCGAGAATGTGGTCTGCCAAGTTTTGGCTTTCCGCGGGTTTGGTGCCACTGTTGGCGGCCGCGGGAGTACTCATCCTTTTTGCTGTGACACCTCTAACGATCAGGGAAGCGGACCGTACGATTACAGTCGCACCTGGCACTTCGCTTAAGAAGGTAGCTCGTGAACTTCGCGACAAAGGGGTACTGCCGGAGACGCTACGATTAGTTTGGCTGGGCCGCTTGAGCGGACACGCCAGTGGCATAAAGGCAGGGATTTACGAGCTTCCGGAGAAAATCACCCCTCTGCGCCTCCTTGAGAAATTCACGCGCGGAGAATTTTCTCAAGCCGAGATCACTTTCATCGAAGGGTGGACCTTCAGGCAGATGCGCGAAGTCCTCAACCAGCATCCCAGAGTCTGGCATGACACGGCGGAATTGAGCGACCGGCAGTTGCTGGACCGGATCGGCGTGCGCGATGAGCATCCAGAAGGGCTATTCTTTCCCGATACATATCATTTCGCCAAAGGGGCGAGCGATACGCAAATCCTGCAAACAGCTCACCGAACGATGGCAGCTATCCTTGCTGAGTCTTGGAGCAAGCGTTCCGAATGCCTTCCCTTCGAAACTCCTTACCAGGCCCTGATCATGGCCTCCATAGTAGAAAAAGAAACCGGCCGCAGGGAAGACAGACCCATGATCGCCGCGGTGTTCGTGAACCGGCTGCGTAAGCATATGTTGTTGCAGACGGATCCGACCGTCATCTACGGATTGGGCGCCCGCTTCGATGGCAATCTGCGCCGGGTCCATCTGGATACCGACGGGCCTTACAACACTTATACGCGGGCGGGGTTGCCACCCACGCCCATCGCTGCCGCGGGCCGGGAGTCTATCGAAGCCACGTTGCACCCGGCCGCAAGTTCCGCTCTGTACTTCGTGTCCCGGGGTGATGGCACTTCAGCGTTCTCCGATTCGCTGAATGAGCATAACCGGGCGGTTCAACGCTACCAACCGAGGCGCTGAGTGCCAGGCAAGTTCATCACCTTCGAGGGCTTGGATGGGGCAGGCAAAAGCACCTTCATTCCTTTTGCCCGTGACGTTCTGCGGGCGGCAGGGCGTGACGTGGTGCTCACACGGGAGCCAGGGGGCACTGCGATGGGCGAGAGTATTCGCGGCATCCTGCTCGATCCCGCCGCGCAACTGAGTCCTGAGTCGGAAGCCTTGCTCGTATTCGCCGCCCGCCAGCAGCATCTTCAGAGTGTCGTGTGGCCCGCGCTGGAACGTGGCCAGTTCGTGCTGTGCGACCGTTTCACTGACTCGACCTTCGCCTATCAAGGAGGTGGCCGCGGTATGCCTGAAGCCAAACTCGCGGTCCTGGAAGCCTGGGTGCAGCGGGATTTTCAGCCCGACCTCACGTTGCTGTTCGATGTGGATGAAGCCGTGAGCCAGGCGCGTCTCAAGAAAGACCGGGCCTTGGACCGCTTTGAGCAGGAGGCTACTGAATTTCACCGCCGGGTGCGCCAAGCCTATAGTGAGCGTGCTGGCCGCTATGTGTCGCGTATCCGCTTGGTCAGGGCAGGGCAGGGCCTTGAAAATGTTAAGGCAGAAGTTGAGAAGTTTGTCTTAGGCATTTGTAATTAAGTGAATATTCCTTGGGTAAAAGAAAGCCTGTGGCACCTGAGAACAAGCGCCGGTGAGGGTAGCCACGCTCTGTTGTTAACTGGTGCACGGGGAATCGGCAAGCGGGCCGTGTGCGAACAATTTGCCGCTTGGCGTTTGTGCGAGCGTCCCGTGAATGACGAGCCGTGCGGTAAGTGTATGGATTGCCACCTTATCGCGGCCGGAAACCATCCCGATCTCATTGTTCTTGAGCCTTCAAGCGAAGAACCCGCGTCACCAGAAGGCGAGGCAACGAGCCAGAAAAAGGCGAAAGTGAGCCAGTTTATCACCGTGGCTCAAGTGCGCTCCTTGCTGGATAGGCTGGAACTGGTCACTCATGGCGGGAAAGGCAGAGTGGTCATCGCGGATCCCGCGGAGCAGCTTAATGGCGCCGCTGCTAATGCATTGCTCAAGACTTTGGAAGATCCGCCGTCACTGACTACATTCCTTTTGATTACCTCGCAAGAGGAGCGGCTGCCCATTACGCTACGCAGCCGCTGCCGGAGGGTACCGGTCCCATGTCCCGCGCGCGGCGTGAGCTTGGATTGGCTCCAGTCCGAAGGCGTGGATAATGCCCAGGCGCTGTTACGGTTGGCGGGCGGAGCACCACTCAAGGCACGCGCGATGGGCGAGAGCGGCGTTACGCAACGCTGGGACCGCCTAGTGCAAGGGTTAACCCTCGGGGAGATACGAGAGTTTGAATGGGATACGACTGCTCAAGGCCTGGCCGAGTTATGCCATTTTCTGCAGATGCTCTGCATTGATTTGAACCGCATGCGCGAAGGGGCGGGCACCAGGTACTTGCCAGAGGAAGGCTCACCGCTTCGCGAAACGGCAATGGGGCTTTGGCCCGAAACCATCTCTGATGTATGGATGGATCTCAATAAGACCAAGGCGCTGATACGTCATCCACTGAATGGTGCTCTGGTACGAGATGAGCTTTTGCTTTCCTTCGACCGGATAATTGCCCAGCGAACCCCATGACATCTCCGACAAATATGAGCGATCCATCCGCCACGCTGTCGCGCCACGGCGCGATTTTCCTCAATATTCGCGAAAAAGCGATTTTGTACGCCGCCTACATGCCCTATCTCAAAGGCGGGGGCATTTTCGTTCCGACGGCACGCCCCTACAGCCTCGGTGACGAGATATTCATGATCATCACCCTGCTGGACGATCCCTCCAAACGTCCCGTGGCGTGTAAAGTGGTTTGGATTACCCCCCCTGGTGCCCACGGTAACCGGGTTCAAGGTGTCGGAGTGGAATTCAAGGCGGATGAAGCTGGCGAGGCCGTTCGCCGCCGCATAGAAGGCCTGCTGGGCACCCATCTGAAGAATACGCGAATGACGCACACCATGTAGGGTGGGCGGCAAACGTGTTCGTCGATTCCCACTGTCATCTCAATTTCCCCGAGCTCCAGAGCGAGCTGGCCGGCGTATTGGATAGGATGGCTCGGAACCAGGTGAGCCACGCATTATGCGTCGCCACGAGCCTGGAAAAATGCCCGGAAGTCCTCGCGCTTGCGCGAACCTATACGAATTTGTACGCGTCCGTGGGCGTGCATCCTAGCGAACAAGAATGCGAGGAACCCACGCCCGGGCGCCTGGCCCAGCTAAGCCAATCTCCCAAAGTGGTAGCCATTGGCGAGACCGGCCTCGATTACCACTGGAACAAGGGCGATAACGAGTGGCAGCGAGAGCGTTTCCGCGTCCACATCCGGGCTGCTCGAAGCGCATCAAAGCCATTGATTGTCCATACGAGAGAGGCTGCCGGTGACACGATTTCCATCATGCGCGAAGAAGGTGCCGGCGAGGCTGGCGGTGTCATGCATTGCTTTACCGAGACCCTTGAGACCGCGCAGCGTGCCATGGACCTGGGATTCTATATTTCCATATCCGGGATCGTGACCTTCAAGAATGCCGCGCAGGTTCGGGAAGTGGCCAGCGCAGTGCCGTTGGACCGCTTGCTGATAGAGACCGATTCTCCCTATCTGGCGCCTGTGCCACACCGGGGCAAGACGAATGAACCCAGTTTCGTGCGTCACGTAGCCGAAGAGATCGCGCGCCTGCGCAATATCACGGTCCATGAAGTGGCTGCGGTGACCACGGAAAACTTTCAGCGCCTGTTCAAGGTATGGCTGGAACCCAAACCGTAGGCGCGATGGGCGAACACCCTTTCACCTTGGATCAAGTACGAGCATAATGTATATTATGTTCAATGATGCTTTGTGGTGACTAATAGCCGTATAGGGTAAGCCGCTAGAATCCAGCCGGCCTACCGGGCGAGACTTCTTGCCGGTGCTTCTCCTCACGTCTCACTCCTCACCCTTTAGCCTCCATGCGGCCAGCTCCCAACGCAGTCGTTCAGTACTACGACACCCATCCCATCAATGAAGAGCAGATTCTCGGTGCGCTAGCGCAACGGGGCCTGGATCTCGCGCATATCACCGAGGAGCACCTCAAGGAGCACGACCAGGATCACTTCGGAGGATTGGAAGCCAACGATATCCTGATCGCCAAGGCCGGTATTCAGCCCCACCACCGGGTGCTGGATGTTTGCAGCGGCATGGGCGGACCCGCGCGTTATCTCGCTCATCGAATCGGTTGCCGCGTGGTGGGATTGGATCTCACCGAGAGCCGGCTTAGGAGCGCGGAAAGGCTCACCGCGATGGCCAAGTTAACCCCCCTCGTCAGCTTCAAGCTGGGCAATGCCTTGGACATGCCCTTCGAGGACGAATCCTTCGACGTGGTGATCGCGCAGGAAGCGTGGTGCCACATCCCTCGAAAGGAAAACCTCATCGCGCAGTGCACGCGAGTGCTCAAACCAGGGGGGACGATGGTCTTTACCGATATTCTGCGCACCGATCGCATCTCTCGGCCGGAATTAGACCGGCTAGGCCAGGAAATGACGTTCTCCGATTTGGGTTCGCTCACACGCTATCCCAGCCTGCTACTTGAATCGGGTAACGACATCGTGATGGTGGAGGATCTGGGCGCCCTGTGGGCGGAGATTTTGGTCGAACGCCTCGCCATGTATCGCAGCTTGAAGGCGTCCACCGCGCGGAAGTTTGGCGAAGAGCGCCATCGCGAATGGGACCGCTATTACAGTTTCTTCGTGGGCATGTATACCGAAGGCAAGCTTGGCGGGGGGCGCTTCGTGGCCCGCAAGCGCTAGTGCCACGCTCAAGCTGCTAAAATCCGCGCCCTTTTTCCGGCCTCACCGCCTCCCTATAGGCGCGACACATCGTGACCGAAATTTCCCAGCAGCAATTGAGCGAGCGCATAGACCAGCGCCGCACCTTCGCCATCATCT
>SHXO01000086.1 GCA_009693245.1 Betaproteobacteria bacterium
TACATCGAAGAATCCAGGCTGCTTGGGTTTGGGTTGCTTCCTGCGTTTGTCTTTCTTCATCGGCCTCGGGATCACTTTGCGCTTCGAGGCTTTTTATCACATCGATTCCATACACACTACTCTAGAATGCTGAATTATTAGAGGTGCCCGGATGATGTAATAACCGACGTGCCCGATAAACGCGTACGCAAATGCTCGTATCCATGGGATTTGAGCGAAACTGACTGCGCGTGCAGCCGCTAAAAGGATGCCTGCTGACAAGATCCCATATACGAAATAGCGTCCGAGCGCCACCATCGTGGGATCTATATCAGTAAGGTATTTGGGGATGACAAAGGCGAGGCCCCATATGCAATTCACTGCGATGGCGTAGAAGATGTCTACGCCATGTCCCGTGCTTAACCGCATGACCACTTCCTCCCAACGTGCCCGTTCAAATGCCCGGCCGCTTTCAGGCTCAAACCGTCGGAATAGAACCGCGGGGACTTACGGAAGTCATGAACGCCGATGGTGATGAGGCTCCTATGAGGCATAACGTAGAGATAACCGGACGCTGCGCGGCTCTATCGCGCAGCGTCCGGTTGAGCGCCGGGTTGGGCTGGGGCGTTTGCCGGAGCGAGAACAGATGAGTCCGCGCAACCGTCAGCACGGGTGATTCGGCACTTGGACGAAGTGCAGGCGTAACGTCCCCACCGACCGAAAGTCTTTGGCCCGCGAACGCAACACCGGTCGCACTAACACCGACCAACGAAGGCAACAGCGCGGCGGGCGACGGTGAAGAGGGCGATCTGTGGAACGCAACCGAAGGCAGAGCGGACGCCGTTTGAAGCGCGGCCCACGACGCCAATGGGTGGGGCGTTGAACGAAGCAATGACCGCTGGCGCACTGGCCCGCCGTGCGCGGCAGCGCCGTGACGAACGAACGATGCACCGAAGCGGTAACCAACGACCTGCAGCAAAAGCTCTCTACTCATGGTGCGAAGCCCAACGTAAAGTCAGCCCCCTAAATGGGGTTTTATAAACCACCTGAATTACTGTATAAACAATCATGTATTAAATTATCCTTCTATTTCTAAAGAAATTTCTGGATTTTTATCACACCCTAAATCAGTATACAAACGCCCCTTGAGGTTTCCCCACAAGGGTAGGTATCAAGTCTAGCAACGGCACCTACACTCGTTTACCAACATCCCCTCGGAGCGGGGAAACGGTCAAGCCTTGCCTTCTTTCCCCTTCGAAGTGGGTACATAGATCGGGGTCGCAACCGTACACTCGCTACAGTCCCCAAGTGAAACCTTTCCGGCACACCCTAAGCCGCCGCCCGTGCCTCCCGATGCGCGTTGAATTGAGCCAGTAACTTCGCCTCCTTCTCCTTCGCCGCGCTAAGGTGCCGAGCTTTCACATGGCCAAATCCGCGGATCTCTTCGGGGATGGCCGCCAATTGAACCGCGAGGACGTGGTTATCCGGCGTAAGTTTAGCGAGTAATTGCTCGATCAACTGCTCGTAATCCTTGAAGAGTTGGCGCTCCATTTTGCGCTCCTCGGTGTAACCGAAGACATCGAGCGCGGTGCCGCGTAGGAAGCGTAGTTTGGCGAGCACCTTGAAGGCGCCGAAGATCCAACTTGGGTATTCCTTCTTGATGAGTTCGCCTTTCTCGTTGCGCTTGGAAAACAAGGGCGGCGCGAGGTGGAATTTGAGGGTGTAGTTGCCCTCGAACTGCTCCTTCACCTTTTGTTCGAAAGCACCGCTCGTGTAGAGCCGCGCGACTTCGTATTCGTCTTTGTAGGCGAGCAGCTTGAAGTAGTAGCGAGCTACCGCCTCGGCCAATCCGGTGAGCCCTTTGCCTTTCTGTTGTTCCTCGCGGCGCACGCGCTCCACCAAGGTTTTGTATTTCTCCGCGTAGGCCGCGTTTTGGTAGTCCGCGAGGAATTCCACCCGCCGCCGGATCGTTTCGTCGAGCGTGCTTGACAACTTTTGCACAGCCGCACTCTCCGTCTTGGGCGCGATTAACCGTTCGATGGCGTTCAAATCCACGGCGGCGCGGCGGCCCCACAGAAAGGCGGTTTGGTTCATTTTCACGGCCGCGCCGTTGAGTTCGATCGCCTTGGCGATGGCTTGCGAGGAAATGGGGATCAATCCCTTTTGAAAGGCATAGCCCAGCATGAACATGTTGGTGGCGATGGAATCTCCCATGAGCCCGGTGGCCAAGCGCGCTGCATCCACGAAAAAAGCGTTTTCCTCGCCCACGCCGTTGGCGATGGTCTTGCGCAAGGATGCACTGGGAAATTGGAAGTCGGCATTGCGCGTGAACGCTCCCGTCATTTGCTGGTGCGTGTTGACCGCCACACGCGTCTTGCCCAGCTCGGTGGTATCCATGGTCTTCTGGCTCGCGCTCACGACGAAGTCGCAACCCAGTACCGCCTTGGCGCCTCCCGAGCCGATGCGAACGGTTTTGATGTCACTCGGGTCCTTGGCGATTTGCAGATGGGTCCACACGGCCCCGCCTTTTTGCGCGAGGCCCGCCATATCCAAGCCGGAGAATCCTTTCCCGTCCAAATGGGTGGCCATCCCGAGGATGGCACCGATGGTGACCACACCCGTGCCGCCCACGCCGGTCAGCATGATGCCGTAAGGCTCTTCCAGCGCGGGCAACTCGGGTTCGGGAACGACGGGAAACGGCGTGCCGGTGCTTGCCGCTTGCGCCTTGCCCTTGCGCAAATTGCCGCCATGCACGGTGACGAAGCTCGGGCAAAATCCGTTCACGCAGGAATAGTCCTTGTTGCAAGAGGACTGGTCGATTTTGCGCTTGCGGCCGAATTCGGTCTCCAGCGGCAATACGGAGACGCAATTCGATTTCACGCCGCAGTCGCCGCACCCTTCGCACACGAGTTCGTTGATGAAAGCGCGCTTGGGCGGATCGGGATATTGGTTGCGCTTGCGGCGCCGGCGCTTTTCCGCCGCGCAGGTCTGGTCGTACACGATGACGGTGACCCCATCGATCTCGCGCAAATCCTTCTGCACCTTTTCGTAGTCGTCGCGGTGGAACGCCTCGACGCCGGGCGGGAAAGTGCCCCCTGCGTATTTCTCGATGTCGTCGCTCACCACCACGCATTTGACCGCGCCCTCGGCCAGTACCTGGCGCACCACCTGCGGCACGGTGAGCTGGCCGTCCACGTGCTGGCCGCCGGTCATGGCCACGGCGTCGTTGAACAGGATCTTGTAGGTCATGGTGACCTTGGACGCGATGGCCGCGCGCAGGGCCAGATAGCCGGAATGGAAGTACGTTCCATCGCCGATGTTCTGAAACACGTGCTTGGTTTTCACGAAGGGCGCCTCGCCGATCCAGCTAGCACCTTCGGCGCCCATCTGCGTGAACCCCGCGGTGTTGCGATCCATGTATTGCGCGAGGAAGTGACAACCGATCCCGGCGAGCGCCCGGCTACCCTCCGGCAAGCGCGTGCCGCTACTGTGCGGGCATCCCGAGCAGAAGTAGGGCGTGCGGTCCATGGCCGGTTTTTCCGGCGTGCGGGATTCCAGGGCTTGCTGGTGCGCGACTCGCGCGGCCAGCTGTGCATCGTTCGTGGAATCGAGAATGCGACGGCCGATGACGATCGCGATGTGATTCGGGTCTAGCGCGCCATTGCTTTGAAACAACGTGACGCCCGCTTCATCGCACTTGCCGATCACGCTGGGCATGCCGGCGCGGCCGTAACAGATATCCTTGAATTGGGTTTCGATGAGCGCGCGCTTTTCCTCCACAACGATCACCTTCTCCAATCCCTGGGCAAACTCGAGCGCGCCTGTGGGTTCGAGGGGCCAGGTCATGGCCACCTTGTACAAGCGGATGCCCAGGCGTTTGGCTTCGCTTTCGTCAATGCCCAAGTACTGCAGCGCTTGCCGCACATCCATGTAAGATTTGCCGCAGGTCATGATGCCGAGTTTCGCATTTGGAGAATCGAACACGATCTTGTCCAACCGGTTGGCGCGCGCGAATGCCTTGGCCGCTTCGATCTTGTCGTTGTGTAGCCGGGCTTCCTGCTGGAGAAAGTCGTCGGGCCAGCGAATGTTTAGGCCCCCTGGCGGCAGAACATGATAGCCCGGTATTTGAATGCGTACGCGATCAGGGTTGACATCCACGGTCGCGGAAGCGTCGATGGTGTCCTTCATGGACTTCAACCCCACCCAGCAACCGGCGTAACGCGAGAGCGCGAAACCGATGATCCCGTAATCGAGCAACTCCTGCACGCCGGCGGGATTCAAGATGGGCATCATCGCATCCATCATCGCGTATTCGCTGGAATGCGCGGTGGTGGAGGATTCGCAGGTGTGGTCATCGCCCATCAGAGCGATCACGCCGCCCTTGTGATGGCTGCCCGCGAGGTTGCCGTGGCGGAAAGCGTCACCCGTTCGGTCCACGCCGGGGCCCTTGCCGTACCAGATGGCGAATACGCCGTCGTATTTGTTCTCGCCGTGAAAGTGCGCTTGCTGCGTGCCCCAGCAAGCGGTGGCGGCGAGGTCTTCGTTGACGCCGGGATTGAACACGATGTGATGCTGGTCCAACACCTTCTTCGCCGCCCACAATTGCTGGTCGTAACCACCGAGAGGAGACCCACGGTAGCCGGTGACGTAGCCAGCGGTGTTGAAGCCTTCCGACTTATCGCGCAGATGCTGCATCATCGGGATGCGCACCAGGGCCTGCGTGCCGGTGATGAATATCCGCCCCGTTTGGAGCAGGAACTTGTCATCCAGGGAAACGTCTCTCAAACTACCCATGTATCACAACCTTTCCGGTATGCGCGGCGCTGTCAAGATAATCGTAGGCCGCGCGCGCCTCCGAGAAGGCGAAGCGCTTGCCGATGTGGGGCCGCAACTTATGCAGCGCGATGGCGCGGTTCATTTCCTCGAACATGTCGCGCGAGCCCACATAGATGCCAAATACGCGAATGCTGCGGCGGAGAATGACGGCGGTGGACACGGGCGCGCTAGTGCCCGTGAGCACCCCTATCATGCACACGCTACCGCCCATGCGCACCGAGGCGAGCGACTTGTCGAAGGTGCCCGCACCGCCCACTTCCACCACGATGTCCGCGCCGCGCCCCGCGGTCAATTCCAGCACCTTCTTATCCCAGTTGGGATTAGCGCGGTAGTTGATGGTCTCATCGGCGCCCAGGCGCGTGGCGGTTTGCAGCTTTTCCTCGCTGCTGGAAGTAAGAATGCAGCGCGCGCCGTGCATCTTGGCGAATTGCAGCGCCAGCAAGGAAACACCTCCAGTACCCAACAAGAGCACGGTGTCGCCCGCGCGAATGCGCGCTTCGCGCACTAGCGCGTTCCACGCCGTGACACCCGCGCAAGGCAGCGTGGCCGCCTCTTCATCGCTCATGTGCGCAGGCACCTGCACCACCCCTTGTTCGCTCAGCACCACGTACTGGGCCAGCATGCCATCGATGGCGCCGCCCAGGGCGGTAGCTGAGATGGCAAGTGTCACCTCACCACCAAGCCAGCCCTGCATGAAGCAACCGGCCACGCGATCTCCCACTTTCACACGTGTGACACCAGCGCCTATTTCCACCACTTCCCCCACGCCATCGGAGAGCGGGATACGGCCCATGGGCGGCGGAGCACCGTAGCTTCCCTTGGCCACGAGCAGATCGCGGTAATTGAGCGACCATGCCTTGGCCTTGATTAATATCTGCCCAGGCCCCGGCTTGGGATCCGCCCGCTCGGCCAGCGTAATGCTGTCCAACCCCGGCTTGTGTTGTAGTTCGTAGAGTTTCATGTGCGCGTTTCCTCTGCCCCCAACCTGGCCCCCACCCGCCCCCACCCTAACCCTCCCCCGCTGGCGGGGGAGGGAAGGAGGAGGTTCCCTAGCTCTTAGATCCAAAATCCTAGCGTCTCAAAACGGAATGTCATCATCCATGTCGTCGAAGTTCGGCGCCTTCTTGGGCTGTGCCGATGACGGCGAGGGCTTCGCACTTCCCTGCGGTGGAGGACCGTCGATATCGCGCGGCATCGAATCGCTCCCGCCCGTGCCTCCTCCGCGACTGCCCAGCATCTGCATGCGATCGCCGCGAATATCCGTGGCGTAGCGCTCGATGCCTTCCTTATCCGTGTATTTGCGCGTTTGCAGGCGGCCCTCGATGTAGACCGAACTTCCCTTCTTCAGGTACTCCCCGCAGATCTCGGCCTGGCGGCCGAAGAAAGCCACGCGGTGCCACTCTGTTTGCTCCTGCATTTCGCCGCCCTTGTCCTTCCACTTTTCCGTGGTGGCGATGTTCAAATTGGCCACCGCGTCGCCGCTAGGCAAGTAACGCACTTCGGGATCGCGCCCGAGGTTTCCGATCAAGATCACTTTATTTACCGAGGCCATATCAAGTCTCCGCCGATGCTAAATTAGGGTTACCGCGCTTGTGCGGTATGCGCATGCGAAACGCTACCACAAACCAACTGGCACTGAGCGCCGCGCAATACAAGAACACGGCGTTTCCGCCGTAATGCTGGGAAATGACTCCTCCCAACGCACCGCCCAGAAAGGTACCGAAGAACTGCACGCTGCTGTACACGCCGATGGCGGCACCCTTTGTCTCCGGCGGGGCCATGCGTGACACCAAGGAGGGCAGGCTGGCCTCCAGCAGATTGAAGGCCGTGAAGAACACCAGCAAGGCCAGTGCAATCCACCAAACCGAATGCGCCGAGAACAAAGCCATCTGGCCCAGGGTCAGCAGGAAGATACTACCGAGGAAGGCCGTCTTCTGCTGGCCGCGCCGTTCGGACCAGAGCATGGGCGGCACCATCAACACGAAGGCGCCCAGCATCACGGACAAATAGACTTCCCAATGGCTGCCGTCCGGTAGTCCCGCTTCCCTCAGATTGAAAGGCACCACCACGAACAAGCTGGTCAAGACCAGGTGCAAGACGAAGATGCCGTAATTCAAACGCACCAACTCAGGCCGCACCAACACGTGCAAGAACGGAGTGCGAATTTGCGCGCCTACGGGAGCGGGCCCGCCGGGAACCACGAAGCGCACTACAGCGCATGCGGCCAACGCCAACACGCCCGTCATGAGAAAGATTCCCGGCACACCGATCCAATGGGCCAGCAGCGGCCCAGCCACCATCGACAGCGCGAAGGTCACGCCGATGGTCATGCCCACCACAGCCATGGCTTTGGTGCGCTGCTCCTCGCGCGTGTGGTCCGCCACCAGCGCGATCACCACCGCGGACACCGCACCCGCGCCTTGCACGATGCGGCCGAAGATCACCATGTAAATGGAATCCGCCGCCGCCGCGATGAAGCTGCCCAGGGCGAAGATCAGCAAGCCCATATACAGGGTGGGTTTGCGTCCCCAACGGTCCGACAACGCACCGAATGGAATCTGGAGGATAGCCTGGGTGAGCCCGTAGGCACCTACCGCAATGCCGGCCAAGGTTCGGTTATGCCCGCCGGAGAGCGTATCGGCGTACAGCGCAAACACGGGCAAGATGATGAACATGCCCAACATCCGCAAGCCAAAAATGGAAGCCAAACTGAAAGTGGCTCGCCGTTCGGCTGGCGTCATGGGCGCGCCGCTTGGATTCATAAGGGGGAGGGATTAACTCGAAATTCGGAAAGGAATGACCGCTCCGGTATATTAGCAGGTTGCCCCACGTAGGCTGCTTGGTCCCCCATGGAATTCATCCGCGTTCGCGGTGCGCGTACTCACAATCTCAAGAACATCGATCTCGATCTGCCGCGCGACCAGCTTATCGTTATCACAGGAGTGTCGGGCTCAGGCAAATCGTCGCTCGCTTTCGACACGCTGTACGCGGAAGGCCAGCGCCGTTACGTCGAATCGCTCTCTACTTATGCCCGCCAATTCCTGGAGGTGATGGATAAGCCCGACGTGGACACCATCGAGGGCCTATCGCCTGCCATCGCCATCGAACAAAAATCCACCAGCCACAACCCGCGCTCCACCGTGGGCACGGTCACGGAAATCCACGACTATCTACGGCTACTTTTCGCTCGCGTGGGCGACCCTTATTGCCCGGACCATCACCAGCGGCTGGCGGCACAAAGCGTGTCGCAAATGGTGGATCACATGGTGGCGCTCCCCGAAGACACAC
This sequence comes from Betaproteobacteria bacterium, assembly GCA_009693245.1. Taxonomy (NCBI): domain Bacteria; kingdom Pseudomonadati; phylum Pseudomonadota; class Betaproteobacteria; species Betaproteobacteria bacterium. The sequence continues at coordinate 8,104 of SHXO01000086.1, forward strand.
GCTTGATGATCCTGGCCCCGCTCGTGGCGGAGCGCAAGGGCGAGCATGCGGAATTATTCGAGGATTTGCGCGCGCAAGGATTCGTCAGAATCCGCCTCGATGGCGCCATGCATGATCTGGATTCGCTCCCCAAGGTGGCGCGCACCCACAAGCACACGGTCGAATTAGTGGTGGACCGGCTCAAAGTGCGCGGGGATGCCAAGCAGCGTTTCGCGGAATCCTTCGAAACCGCCATTCGCCACGGGGATGGGCGCGCCATCGCCGTGGAAACGCAAAGCGGCAAGGAGCATTTATTCTCTTCGCGTTTCGCTTGCCATGTGTGCGATTACGCGTTGGCGGAGTTGGGGCCGCGTTTGTTCTCCTTCAACAACCCCATGGGTGCCTGCCCGCGGTGCGACGGACTGGGCCACATCACGCACTTCGATCCCGCGCGCGTGCTGGCCTTCCCGCACATGAGCCTGGCCTCGGGCGCCATCGCGGGCTGGGACCGGCGCAATCCTTTTTATTCGCAATTGCTGCAATCCCTGGCCACGCACTACGGCTTCGACTTGGAGCAACCCTTCGATGCCTTGCCCAAGAATTTGCAGGAGGCCATTCTTTACGGTTCAGGCAAGGACAAGATTCGCTTCACCTATCCCTCGGAAAAGGGCGGGCGCCACGTGCGAGAGCACGTCTTTGAAGGCGTCATTCCCAACCTGGAACGGCGCTACCGGGAAACCGACTCGGCCACCGTACGCGAGGAACTGGCCAAGTATTTGGCGTCCACTTCGTGCCCGGAATGCAGCGGCGCGCGCCTTCGCCGTGAAGCGCGAAGCGTGTTCATCGGCGAGCACAACATTCACCAAACCGGGCAGATGCCACTGCGCGCGCTGGGGGGGTTTTTCGAAAACCTAAGTTTGACAGGCGCCAAGCTCGCCATCGGAGAAAAAATTCTGCGCGAGATAGGCGCCCGCATCGGCTTCTTGAACGATGTGGGATTGGGCTATCTCAGTCTGAACCGCTCGGCCGATACGCTTTCCGGAGGCGAGGCCCAGCGCATTCGATTGGCGAGCCAAATCGGTTCCGGGCTAACGGGCGTGATGTACGTTTTGGACGAACCTTCCATCGGCTTGCACCAACGCGACAACGCGCGCCTACTGGCCACACTTCGCGGACTGCGCGACTTGGGTAACACCGTCATCGTGGTGGAACACGACCAGGATGCCATCGCCAGCGCCGACTTCGTGGTGGACATGGGGCCGGGGGCGGGCGTGCATGGCGGCCAAATCGTGGCGCAGGGTACACCGGATCACATCAAGCAGCACGCCGAATCCATCACCGGCCAGTACCTCTCCGGGCGCAAGCGCATCGCGCAACCTCCCACACGCAGGACGAACGACAGCGAACGCCAACTCGTATTGCGTGGCGCCAGTGGCAACAACTTGAAGAACGTCACGCTCAACATCCCCGTGGGGTTATTCGTGTGCATCACGGGCGTGTCGGGTTCGGGCAAATCCACTTTGATCAACGACACGCTCTACCCGGTAGTGGCCAGGCACTTGTATGGGAGCCACGAGGAGCCAGCCGCGCACGAGGCGGTGACAGGTCTTGATTTCTTCGACAAGGTAGTCAACGTCGATCAAAGTCCCATCGGGCGCACGCCGCGCTCCAACCCGGCCACATATACCGGAGTCTTCACTCCGATCCGAGATCTCTTCGCGGGCGTTCCCGAAGCACGCACTCGCGGCTACGGTGCCGGGCGTTTCTCCTTCAACGTGAAAGGCGGGCGCTGTGAAGCCTGCCAGGGCGATGGCGTGATCAAGGTGGAGATGCACTTCCTCCCGGATGTCTACGTTGCGTGCGACACCTGCCGCGGCAAACGCTACAACCGGGAGACACTGGAAATCCGCTACCGCGCCCGCAACATCCACGACATCTTGGAAATGACAGTCGCGCAAGCGCACGAATTGTTCGCGCCTGTTCCCGCGCTCGCGCGCAAGCTGCAAACCTTTCTGGACGTAGGCTTGGGCTACATTCGCTTGGGCCAAAGCGCCATCACTCTATCGGGCGGAGAAGCGCAGCGAGTCAAGTTATCGCTGGAGCTTTCCAAACGCGACACCGGACGCACCCTCTACATTCTGGACGAACCCACAACAGGATTGCACTTTCAAGACATCGATCTGTTGCTACGCGTTCTGCACCGCCTGCGCGACCAAGGCAACACCATCGTGGTGATCGAGCACAACCTGGAGGTGATCAAAACCGCCGACTGGATCGCGGATCTAGGTCCGGAGGGCGGCGACGGCGGCGGCCAGATCATTGCCCAAGGCACACCAGAAACACTCGCCCGCGATCCGGCCAGTGTGACGGGCAGGTACCTTAGGTCTTTGCTCGACGCCTCATAGGGGCACGTCACGCGGTTAAAGGATCTGGGCCTGGAATTCCACCGCCAGGCCGCAGGCTCTCACGAGATTTGGTTCAACCCGAAGGCAAATCGCTATACCATCCCCAAGCATCCCGGCGACATGCCAGAAGGAGCGCTACGCGCCATACTCAAGCAGGCCGGCGCCGAAATTGAAACGTAATTAATGAAATGATCGCATCTTGGATAGCCAGTGCGCCTTCATTTGCTGACCTGGCGGCCGGCCCGATATGATGATGGGACCTGACACCTCGCCCGCGCTCAGATCGCTCTTTAGTCGCTCGATTTCAGTATCGGGAATGCGGGGCATTCGGGGTTTCTCCTAAAATGCGTCAAGTGTTTTGTAATGTCTTATTCAAGCATCAGGCCAAGCAGCCGGTCCTGCGGCAGGCGACCTTGCGCGGTGTGGCCAAGTCCGCGAACGACCAAACGTAACGCGAATTCGCGTGAGTGGGTTCGTGCCTGAGGGCGTTTTTGGGAGTTACCAATGACAGAGCTCGTTTTAGCGCTCCCCGAGGAGCTGGCGCGGCGCGCCAAGGAAGCCGGTCTGCTGAGCAGCGAAGCCATCGAGGCGCTCTTGCGTGAGCGGCTACGCTCGCAGGCTGGGAAAGCCCTGCGAGAGATCTGGGCGGGTGGGCCGCAAGAGCAACTCACCCCCGAGATTGAACAGGGAATTGTGGAGACCGTCAGAACCGTGCGCGTTCAGCGCCGAGCCCAACGCAAACGTGCGGATCGCTCTTGACACCAACGTCATCCCCTCGAGGTTTCTCTGGAATGGCGCACCACGAAGACTGCTTGACGCCAAGCTCGAGGAAGTATGCGCTAGGGAACACCTCCTCGCGCACATGGCACCCTACCGTCTCACACTCCGGGTACTGGTGGAGCGTTAACGCTCCCTGGGGAAATCCGTCACCCCGGCAGGTATTCCACCGGCCATCGAACGTGATCCCAACGATGATGCCGTGCTCGCCTGCGCGCTCGCAGCCAATGCCCAGTTCATCGTCTCTGGCGGCAAGGACTTGCTCGACATCAAGCAATTCCAGAATATCCTCATCCTCTCGCCAGCACAGACGTTCGCCCAACTCAACGTGCGCGACTGAATACCGGATAGACCAGGCTCCTACGCCATGGAAAGACCCGGTACCTCACCCTCAGGAATCTGATATTTCAAGACTTGACCCCGCCCCTTTGCCACTTTGCGGCCAACGGGAGTAATGCTCAAGACTTCCTATAAATTATAGACCTGACCCTATCTCATACTACTCCATAGAACTTGCGACTCCCCCGGGAAAGACGCCCACTACGAAGCAGGCGGCATTGCAGGCACCATCAACCGCCTTCTCGACGAATTACAGGAACGCGACGCCGCGCTGGCCACCGCCCGCTCCGAGCTGGAAGAGGCCCGGCGTCCGCCGGTTGAAGCCGAGCCACGGAAGGACCCTGGCGACAGCGAGGCCTTACGCCTGCGCACGCAATTGCTGTCCAACATGTGCCACGAGATTCGCACACCGATGAAGCGGGCGGTATCGGCAGCCAGGCAAATGGGCCTCACCCGGCTAGACGCGGCGCAGCGGGAGTATCTGGCCAAATCCAGGGATGCCGCCGAGTTCGTTCTCAACTTCGCGGACGACATGCTGGACTACATCCGCATCGAAGGCGGGCGGCTGGTACTTCAAGAAGAGGTATTCGACCCCGGCCAAGCCTTGAATACCGTGATTCAGCTTTACCAGGAGAGAGCGCAAAACCGGCGGATCAAGCTTAGCGCCCAATTGCTAGGGCCGCTCCCCGCGCAAGTCAAGGGAGACCCTGCCCGGCTGCGCCAAGTGATGGGGAGCCTGGTCGCAAACGCTATCAAATTCTCGCAAGGCGGCGAGATCGCCATGGAAATGTCCGCGTGGGAGCACACCGGCAGCAGTGTGCCGCTGATGGTGAGGATGAAGGACTCTGGTATTGGCATCGCGGAGGAGGCCCGCATGCGCATCTATCAGGCCTTTGCGCAGGAGGATGAGAAGTTAGGTGCCCCCACCGGCAGCGCCAGCCTGGGGCTATGCATTGCCCGCCAACTTGTGCGGCGCATGGGGGGAGAGCTCCTCCTCGATGGCACCGTGGAACAAAGCACCGGCTTTCGCTTCACGATAAATGTGGAAGTCGCCGAAGGTGCGCGCGTGCCCGGCACGCCGTTGGCGACCGCATCCGTGAAAGCGCCCGCCAAGGTAGAACCCGAGGGCAAGGGAGATGTTGTAGCCCCTCTCGCTGCAGCACCCAGTGACTGGGACATGCTAATCTAGGTCTATTTGGAGTCGGCCGAAGAATTCGCCGGGCGCCTCGCCTATGCCATCCATCTTTGCGACGCAGAGCAAGCCAGCGGCGCGGCGCGCACACTCCGGGCATGCAGTTCAAAGATTGGCGCCCACGATACCGCCGCGCTATGCCAGAAAATCGAGGAAGCGATACAAGGGAACGACTTCGCGGGGGCCGAGATCCTATTGCGGGACCTGGTGCTGGCCTACGAACGGGCGGCACTCTCCCTACGCACTAGCGCCGCGGCTCCGGGTAACTCCAGCCCGCGAAACCCAATCCCCGAAACGGTGTAAACACCGCCCGCGGGAACCGAGTCCATAGCGAGCCTTCTAGGCAGCCTTCTCAGCTTCCGCCGCGGCTTCGCCGCTGTCCGGCCGGTCCATCAACATCACCATGGCCATGGGCGCATTGTCGCCCTTGCGGAAACCGCACTTGAGAATGCGCAAATATCCGCCATTGCGGGCGGCGTAGCGCGGGCCCAGCTCTTCAAAAATTTTCGACACGACGTCCCGGTCACGAGTACGCGAAAAGGCGAGGCGGCGGTTCGATAAGGAGGGTGACTTCCCGAGGGTGATCAA
>SHXO01000087.1 GCA_009693245.1 Betaproteobacteria bacterium
AGTTCTTCACCATCGGAGATTTCCCCGTCAAGCGCACCTATACGGCGGCGGACGTTGCCCATGTGCCCTTAAGCGATATCGGCTTGCCGGGCCGTTATCCCTTCACGCGCGGGCCGTACCCCACCATGTACCGCAGCCGCAATTGGACCATGCGCCAGATTGCCGGCTTTGGCATGGGTGAGGATACCAACCGGCGCTTCAAGTACCTCATCGCGCAGGGCCAGACGGGGATCTCCACGGATTTCGACATGCCCACCTTGATGGGCTACGACTCCGATCACCCCATGAGCGAAGGCGAAGTGGGCCGCGAGGGCGTGGCGGTGGATACGCTGGCGGACATGGAAGCGTTGTTCGATGGCATCGACCTGGAAAAAATCTCCGTCTCGCTCACCATCAATCCCACCGCTTGGATCTTGCTCTCGATGTACGTGGCGCTCGCGCAAAAGCGCGGCCACGATTTGAACAAGCTCTCCGGCACCATTCAGGCGGACATCTTGAAGGAGTACATGGCGCAGAAGGAATACATCTATCCCATCGCGCCTTCGGTTCGCATCGTGCGCGATTGCATCACGTACTGCGCGCAGAACATGAAGCGCTACAACCCCATCAACATCTCCGGCTATCACATCTCCGAGGCCGGTTCATCGCCCTTGCAGGAAGTGGCCTTCACCTTGGCGAACTTGATCACCTACGTGGAAGAAGTCACCAAGACTGGCATGCCGGTGGATGTCTTCGCGCCGCGCCTCGCCTTCTTCTTCGTTTCGCAAGGAGATTTCTTCGAGGAGATCGCCAAGTTCCGCGCGGTGCGCCGTTGCTACGCCAAGATCATGAAGGAGCGCTTCGGGGCCAAGAATCCGGATTCCATGCGGTTGCGCTTCCACACGCAAACGGCGGCAGCCACGCTCACCAAACCGCAACACCAGATCAACGTCGTGCGCACCGCCTTGCAAGCCTTGTCCGCCGTGCTGGGCGGCACCCAATCCCTGCACACCAACGGTTACGACGAAGCCTTCGCCATTCCCACCGAGGATGCGATGCGCATCGCACTTCGTACCCAGCAGATCATCGCGGAGGAAACCAATGTCACCAACGTGATCGACCCCCTGGGAGGTTCCTATTACGTGGAAGCGCTGACCTCTGATTACGAAAAACGCATCTTCGAAATTCTGGCGGACGTGGATGCGCGCGGCGGCACCATCAATCTCATCGAAGAGGGCTGGTTCCAGAAACAGATCGCGGACTTTTCCTACGAAACCGCACTGCGCAAACAGTCTGGCGAGAAGCCGGTGATCGGCGTCAACGCCTACGTCGAGGATGGAGAGAAGATGAAAATCGAAACCCATGCCTACGACCAAACGACTGCCGACCGCCAGATCGCGCGTACCCAAAGAGTGCGGCGCGAGCGCGATCCAAGGAAAATGTCAGAACTGCTGGCGAAGCTTGCCGCCACCGCGAAAGACCCCACGCAAAACATCATGCCGGTGAGCATCGAACTCGCGAAGGCAGGTGCCACCATGGGCGATTTCGTGGAGTGTTTGCGGGGCATCTGGGGGACATATCGCGAGAATCCAGTCTTCTGAAGATAATCTCACCACAGAGACACAGAGTCACAAAGAAAAGCGTTTTTGGATTGGATCTCTCCTCTCTCTTCTCCCCCTGGATAAAGGACTTTTTACTTCCCTCGCCCTCCGGGAGAGGGACCGAGGGTGAGGGAAGAATTTTGTCGCGCCCTTTAGCGAACTTGCTGTCTAAGAGAGATCACGATGCACTCATCCCTACTGGTGTTGCCCTATCTAGATCACGTCCCCAAACTCGCCGAACAGCCAGTTGCATTGGGAGCAGGGACGGCAATCATCGGCCGCGCAACGGTGGGAAAGGGCGCCTACTTCGCAACCTTGGCGATGATCCGGGCCGACGGTCACTACGTCACCGTGGGCGATGATTTCTGGTTCGGCGCACGCTCTGCGGTGCATATCGCTCATGCCGTCTTGCCGACCATCATCGGCAGCGGCGTCACCGTGGGAATGAACTCCACCGTGCATGCCTGCGAAGTGGGTGACCATTGCGTCGTGGAAGATAACGTCACCATCCTCGACGGCTCCGTGGTGGGGGAGGGTTGCGTGATCGCGTCCGGCTCCGTGGTCTTTCCTCGCACGCAATTACCGTCTGGCCATTGGTGCGAGGGGAGTCCCGCCAAGCCCTTGCGGCCCATCACCTCAGAACAATTGTCCGCCGCGAGCGCACGCGTGCGCGGCTTGATGCTGGCCACGCGCCATCAACCCATGCAGAGCGAAGGCTTCCCGCCGGGCGAATCGAACTACGTGGCCCCCACCGCATCGGCGCGCGGCCGTATCATGTTGGAGCCCGATGCAAGCGTGTGGTTCAGCTGCGAACTGGATGCCGCAAAACACAGCATCAGCGCGGGAACTGGCACCAACATCCAGGACAACACTGTGATTCTGGCCCATGCCGGTCCCGTGCGCATCGGCGCGGAAGTAACCATCGGTCACAACGTGACCTTGCAAAGCTGCGACATCGGCAACCGCTCCTTGATCGGCATGGGGGCAGTGCTGGCCCCCGGCACCGTGGTGGAAGACGACGTTCTGGTGGCCGCCGGCACCGTCACTCTGCCTGGACAACGCTTAAGTTCTGGCTTCATGTGGGCAGGCCGCCCCGCGCGCCAGCTAGGGGCGCTGGACGACACCAAGCGCAACATCATCAAGTACGGCGCGACCCACTACGTGGATTACAACCGGGATTTCTTGCGCACGGAGCGCTTGTCGGCACGTCCCCATAGATAAGGCGGTAAGAGCCGCCCTAATCGCCTCATCTGGTGAGGTGATTAAACTCCTTTCAGTTCATAAGACCAGCCAGGATTGGCCTGGCGCACCGGAATACACGGACGAGGCAAACTGGGTACTTTCCGTGTATTCCGTGTGTTCCGTGGTCAGAAAGATTTTCGAGCACTCTTGCCGCGCCAATACAATTTCTAGGGAAAGGGGCTGGCCAGTCAACCCGCTGGCGCGGAGAAAAAGTACAGTCCCGTTGCCTCCGATACCGAAATCAAGATCGGGCAAACCATGCCATACAGCGGACCCATCTCGGCGTACGGGGCCATCGGGCGCGCACAGGCGGCCTACTTCGATAAGGTCAACGCCGAAGGCGGCATAAATGGCCGCAAGATCAAATTGATTAGCCTGGATGATGGCTACAGCCCCGCGAAAACCGTGGAACACACGCGGCGTTTGGTGGGGCAAGACGAAGTTCTGCTCATGTTCAACTCCGTGGGCACCGCCACCAACAAGTCCGTACGAAAGTACCTGAACCAGAAACAAGTCCCGCAGCTCTTTGTGGCGGGCGGAGATTCGGGCTGGAGCGACTACAAGCAGTTTCCGTGGACCATCGGCTGGATGCCGGGTTACCGTTCTGAAGCGAAGCTTTACGCTCAGCACATTCTCAAACACCGTCCCAACGCGAAGATCGGCGTGCCCTATCTCAACGACTATTTCGGCAAGGAATGGGTTCCCTTTACCGATCTGCTTTTGCCCTGATATTCGCGGCTGGCGGAGGCTTGGATCTTGGCGCCCCCTCATTGCGTCGCGAATGAGCGCAAACGCATGCGGATCCAGTTGATTTGTACGCGACCCGGAGGCGCATAGGGCTCCACGAAAACCCAAGTAGTCTGGCCGTAGGCCGAGGAGCGGTTCCACGTCGGGTAAACGCAGTTTCCCGGCGAGGCCCGCCAACATGCCAAGGCCTTGCACACGGCGGACGAAAAGCGCCAACTCCAATTCGGTTTTGAGTAGGCGCAAAGACGCGCCCTCTTTCTTCGCGGTATCGAGCATCACGCCGGTGAACCCGGCTCGATACAAGAGACCGATCAACTTCGGATCGTAGGGAAGGTCGGCAAACAAGACCGCGACCACGCGCGTGGCCGCGCACAAGGGCGAGAGCGCGCAGGCGCAGGCGGCATCGTTCGCGGTGCCCCAGAACCCCACTTTGACGTAGCCCACCCCGAGTTTTGAGGTGCGTTGGGCAGCCGCAACGACTTCGGAGGGTTCCATGTCCGGAAAGTCCCCCACGGTGGCACTGGTTACGCCCAAGGTGCCAACGGCCTCCACGATATCGCGTGCGATTTCGGCCTTGAGCGCACCCATGGCACCTTGGGATGGATCCTTGAGATCGACGATATCCGTGCCGGCTTCGAGTGCCATGACGGCTTCGGACACGCTGGTCACGCTGGCTAGCATCTTGGTCACGAGGGCGTTTCCTTTGCGTGGTGGTAATTTTTCGCGGCGGCCACCAACCAGCTCCATGCTTCGCGCTCACGGGGGCCGGCGGTTTTTTGCACGGCAACGCCAAGATACTGCATCTCGCCCTCGACCTTCTCGCGTGGCAGCATGCTTAAGCGGCTGACCAGGATAGCGCCTTCTATGACCGCGGCTTGCGCGCGGTTGAATCCCGCGAAACGGCGCGTGGTGGGCGCTGTGCACTTCGCGAAAATAAAGCCGGGGCCGTACCGCATCCTCATGAACGTGATCCAGCTCCAGTTCGCAGTGGGCGAGGGCCTCGCTCAGACGGTTGCACGCGACCCGCTCCGCTTGGCGCGTGGGCCAATCGTAGCGCCCCGTCAGGCAACCGGCGAATACGCGCACATAGTCGGTGTAGTTCACGACGGCGCAACGCGATTCCAAGAGAAAGTCCAACGTGATGGAGGGACGAAATGGCGCGAGGACGATGAAAGCCTCCTCATGCCGGATGGCCAAGGGCACGATTTGGTCGCGGCCGCGAGCGCGGGTGGTGACGATCGTTTCGTAAATCACGCGCCGCCCTTCGCCAGGTTCCGGTGCGCGGCGGGCGCATCGGAGTCGCGCAGTTTGGCGCATCCCCAATCCAACTCGCGGTCTTGAACGTAGCGCTTACCCAGTTGCCACGCGATTTGCGCGCGGGCGAGTTCCACTCCAAGGTAGAAGGCGTGCGAGGCATCGGCGTCCACACCGAGCTTGGGCTAGAGCGCGAAGGGATCGTTCGCCTGGCGCACGCCGTCCCGGTTGTAGATGTGCAACCCTTCTTCGCTCACCTGGATACGAAAGCTTGGGTCCTTGATGCTCGCGGCGGCCTCGGCGATCTCGCTGGCCGAGTAGGGAAAGGGCGATGTGTCGCGCAGTGCCAGCAGCTCCCGGCCGAAACGGCGGGGCAAGCTGTCCGCTTCGCGCGCGGCATGCATCATCCGCCTCGCGGCGTTGGCTTCCTTTACCGCGCCCGCCGCATGCTTGCTCACCTGGGTGGTGAGCATATGAGTAATGCATAGTTCCGACATGATGCCCGAGAGCACCGCTTGCATGCCGAGGGTATCGGCGTCCGTTAGTTCCGTAAGGTTCCCCGTTCCCATCATGATTTGTGCGCTAGGCCGCGCATTGCGCAATTCCCGGTAACGCAGGAGGGAGTTGGTAAAGCCAAAATGGATGGGATCCAGAATGGGGTCGGCGATGAAATCGCGCCCGTCCTTAGCCAAGGTATCCATCGCCTCGAGGAGCGATACCAAATCGCCGGGTTCGGAGGGAATGAGCACGGGCGTGGCAGCCACCTCATGGGCGACCCACAAGGTTTCCCGCTTGAGGCTCAACAGATAGTCGCATCCCGCGCGCCCCGCACGCAATAACTCGTTAGTGTCCACGGAATCCACGCTGGATTTCAATCCTTCTTGGCGCAGCGCATCCACGGCTTCTTCCAGATGGGGAAAGGGTGTTTGCGGTAGGCAACCAATGTCGGTCACATCGGCGCCATGCGCCGCGTAGGCGCGCGCCCGGATCAGTATCCCTTCCACGGATAAAAGAGGGGCATCCACGATCTCGGCGAAAATCTGAATGTCGTAGCGCGAAAGATCGGCCGTGCGCGCGGCTTCGCCGAAATATTGTGGAAGATCCTTTAATTCATCGGGCCCGCGTTCGAAGGCCACCCCGAATTTCTCGCGCAAGGGATCGAGATCCCCCCGGCAGCGGCCCGGCAGGATGACAAGATTCGCCCCGCTCAAATCCACTAGCCTGCGATGGACCGTCTCGCTGGTCATGAGCCCGGCCACTTGCAGACCCAGATCGCGTACTTCATAGGTAAATGGCGGGGGATTCAGCGACGCCAAGACTTTTCTCAAGATGTTTTCCGCGAGGCGGCCGGTGAGAAAAAGAATGTGCTCGGGCATCGGGCTATGCCAGATGAGCCGCGATCTGTTCGCGCAACGCTTCGATGGATAGCACGACCGTGGTATCGCGATAGGTCTTGAGTTTGTCCACATTCTCCAAATCGATGGGGCGCTGATAGACCCAGACTTGTCTTCCTGGCGCATCGGTGATGAGCGCCGGCGCGGTATCGCAGGCATAGACGATGGAGGGAATGCGGCACTTGCCCGCCTGCGCGTAGAAGTTCGTCACCAGGGTATCGGATATGCCCGCGACGCATTTCGCTACTGTATTGGACGTGGCAGGCGCCAAAACGACCATTCGGTAATTGCCCTCGTAGAGGAACATCACTGGCACCGCGCTCGCGGTATTGTCGCGATGGACCTTGCAGCCGGGCTTGAAGTTGGCAAGATCGTAGCCATACATGCGCACCACTTCCCCCGCGGCTTGCGTCAGGAATAGATCCACGTGGTCCATCTCGCGCAAGATATCAAGGCATTCTTTCAGGAAGTGCCCGGACCCCGACAGGGCCCAGGCAATGCGCTGTTCTTCTGTGCTGGCCATGTGAGTCAGTCCGCCCGGGCGCGCCGGGGAACAGACGTTACAATCGAGACGGTAAGTAGAGGGGGTGGCCTCATGGAGAAAGTCTACAGCGAAGAGGAAGTGAAAAGCAGGCTCGCGGCCGAATTGCCGCATTGGTACCTGGAAGACGGTTGGATTCGCCGCAAATACAAGACGGCCGGATGGAAAGGCACTCTCATGGTGGTCAACACTGTGGGCCACTTGGCGGAGGCTGCTTGGCATCATCCGGACCTTAGCGTTTCCTACGCTTTCGTGATCGTCAAGCTGGCCACCCATTCCGCCAAGGGCATCACGGACAAGGATTTCGCACTGGCGAGCAAAATCGAGGAGGTGATCCAGTGGCAGCCGGCCAAGAATGGCGGCCCCTTGGAGGGCACGCCCAATGATGACCAGCGCTTCAAATACATCAAATATGACTGATGCTCGCGTGGCCTCCGGCCTGGCCGGCACCTTTGCCCCCACCCTAGCCCTCTCCCGCAAGCGGGGGAGGGAATTCATGTGATGGATGTAATCATCATCCGGGACCTGCGCCTGGAAACCACCATCGGTGCCTACGAATTAGAGCGGCGGAAACCGCAGACATTGCACATGGAAATTGAAATTGGGCGTACCAGAATAGCCGCCTGCGACACCGATAAATTGGCCGATACGGTGGACTACGCCGAGGTGGTGAAAAGCGTCCAAGAAGTACTGGCGAACCACGAGTTCCATTTACTCGAACCCTTGGCCGAGCGCATTGCCCAGGTGTTGATCACGCGGTTCAACGCCCTGCAGGTGAAACTGGAAGTATCGAAGGCCGGTGTTGTGCCCAGCGCACGCTATGTTGGTGTGCGTATCGAGCGTTCGCTGGTCTGATGGATCTCTCCTTTCATTACGCGGATTTGCCCAATGGAATGCGCTTGCATTATGCGCAGGCAGGGCAGGGGAGCCCCATTCTTTTTGTGCATGGGTTCCCGGAGTTTTGGTATGCGTGGAAAGACCAACTCTTGGAGTTCGGCGCGGACCACTGTGCCGTGGCGCTGGACATGCGCGGTTATAACTTGTCATCCAAACCCGCGGATGTTCGGCAGTACCGAGCCAGGTATCTGGTGGAAGATATCAAGCTCTTGACCGAGCACCTAGGATGGGGCCGGTTCACCTTGGTAGCTCACGATTGGGGCGGCGCTGTAGCGTGGAACTTTGCCGCGGCCTATCCCGAGCGGCTCGGCAAGCTGATAGTGATTAACGCGCCGCACCCGGTTACCTTCGCTCGCGAGCTGCGTGATAACCCCGCGCAGCAGCAGGCCAGCCGTTATATGAATCTGTTTCGCGAGCAGCGCGCTGACGCGCTGCTCTCGGAAGAGGGCTACCGGCGCCTCACCGCCATGACCTTGGATGCGTGGGCCAAGAACGGCGGAGCGGCGGCCCAGGCGGACCGTGCCGCTTATCTTGTCTCTTGGGCGCAACCGGGGGCGGTGACCGGCGCGCTGAATTACTACCGCGCTTCCCCCCTACATCCCCCCACGGCGGAGAACCCCAATACCGTGGAGATGGATCCTAAACTCTTTTACGTGACGGTTCCCACGCTAGTGATTTGGGGCGAAAAGGACGAAGCCCTTCTCACCGGTAATTTGGCGGGGTTGGAAGATCATGTGCGCACACTCGAAGTCGCGAGAATTTCCAACGGCTCCCATTGGGTCGTGCACGAACACCCTGCGCGGGTCAATGCGCTCATACGCCAGCAGCTTACCGAGTCCTAGGACGCCAGTGCGAGCGTACCGCGAGCGCACGAGCGAGCTGGAAGGCATTCAAAGGTGAGGATCCAGGCGCTTGGTGAGATCGGCGCCCGGCAATACTTGCTCGATTAGCGTATGTAATTGTTCCGCGGTGGCGGGGGCGAGGGCCGCACCGGGATGGCGAACGCGATTGGATTTGATCCATCCGCGCAAACGCAAGATTTCCTTCCTCACCGCCACGCCGGGTTGTTGTTCGAACACGATGAGCGGTAGGAACCTGGTGTATAGCGCCTTCACGCGATTCCAGTCGCCGGCCTTCGCTGCCGCCACCATCGCCATCAGCACCTCCGGAAAGGCAAAGCCCGTGTTGAAGCCATCGGACCCCGCCTCCAAATCGAATTGCCCATAGAGAGCGCCAAGGCCGGTGAGGATGGGAATCTGCCTTGTCTTCATTCCTTGTTTCAAGGCGCGAATTTTGGGCGGCGTGGGTACCGCTTCTTCCTTGAGCGCGGCGATGCCGGGTACTTCGTTCACAATGCGCAGAATCAGCGGCACGCTCATGTGCACCTGGGTGGAGGCCGGATGGTCTTGCAGGACCACGGGAATGCCAATGCCCTGGGCGATGGCGCGGTAATACTCCAAGACGCGCTCGTCGTTGGGAGCGGGTTCATTGTGCGGCGTGACCATCACCGCGTCTGCCCCCAGCTTTTGCGCCATCGTGCTGAGGGCCAAGGCGGCTTGCGTTCCGCTATGACTCGTCCCCGCGATCACCGCGCAGCGGCCGCGCGCTGCCTTGGCGGAAACGCGAATAACCTCTTCGCGCTCGTTATCCATTAAACGGTTGGATTCCCCCAGCACGCCCAGCACGGTGATGCCTTCCACCCCGAGCCCGGAGATGAAATCCACCATGCGTTCCATGGAAGCTAGATCGAGGCGCTCGTCCTCGCCGAAGGGGGTGGCGAGAATAGGATATACGCCGGTGAAAGTTGGAGTCATGGCTAACCGATTTGGCACTTAATCCACGATTGTAAGGCGCTGGTGTGGAAGTTGCGCCTATACCCCTATCATAAATTTGACAGACGAGAATGGGGTTATATGAAGGCAATCCTAGCCACGGTTACGGTCTTACTGCTTAGCGCCTGCGCTTCGCAGCCCGCGAGCACGCCCCAAGCGAAACAAAGCGTGGCTTCGGGGACTTCTGGTGTTTCGACCGAGGTATGGCTCGACATGATGAAACCCGCCACCGCATCCATCCTGTGTGGCCCCAAAGTCCGGCTGGGACGCTGCTTCAGCATGGCCGAGGCACAGTGTGAACAATCCGCACTCTCAGTGGCGGCCAAGTGCAGCACCTTACTGCGCAAGAACATGCCGGATGTCATCGATCAGAGCAACGCGAGGCAGTGGGGGGAAACTCTCGGGATGTGTTCGGTGAAGACCTTCGTGGTTGTGAACTACGGCAAGCTCGACGAGAGCGACGCGGAATGCCGCGAACTTTCTCTCTCCGCGCCAAAGCCAAAGGATACGAAAACGTCCTTGTAGTACTTCAGCGGCTCGCGGCTTTTACCGGGCCGCGAGCCCGCTTAGATCCGCAAAGCCCGCTCGTGGGCCTCGTGAATGGCCGCCATCATATTGCGTGGCGCGAAGCAATCACCAACAAGATAAACATCCATACCTGCCTCTCGTAGCCGTGGTGCAAGCGGGCCATGGGCAATGCGTGGCGTGGCGTACGCAAAGAGCGCCACATCACTCAAGACTGTTTGGTCGCCGTTGAATACATTGTGCAGAGTGACCTCCTCGCCGTTGTAACTGACGGGGAGATGGGCGCTGAGAATCTCCACACGGGTTTGATACAGCCGCCGGTAAATTCCGATCAAATTGACGTAGGGAACCGAACGTCCCAACTGCGTGCGGGGCGTGACGATCGTAAGCTGTTGGAATCTCCCCGCCATATGTTCCGCCGCGGCGTAGGTGGCCTGGGTATGGTCCTGGTCGAATAATACGGCATTACGAAATCCATCCGTGGGTAGAGGTGCGCGAGAAGAGTAATCGTGTAAGCTTAATGCGCGCTGCGCGCCCTCTTTCAGGGAATCGGGAGCGCGCATACGAGACCCGGTGGCAAGGACCACTGCTTGCGGAGCAATCTGCTCCAGAATTTCGTAACCGGCGTGAACCCCGAGTTCAAATTTGACCTGGTATTCCTGGGCTCGCAGGAGCTGGTACCGATAGACCTTTGCGATCTCCGCCCGGCCCGGCAGGTTCGCCTCCAAGCGAGCCTTTCCGCCAGGGTTGGCGGATCCGAACAGCGTAACATCGTGTCCGCGTGCCGCAAGCACCCATGCCGCTTGTAAACCGGCGACACCAGCTCCGACGACCGCGATTTTCTTGCGCGTGGCCGCACGCGGAGGAAGAAAACTCGCTTCGTCATGCTGTGCGAGTTCGGGGTTGTGCAGGCATGCCATGGCCTTTCCACCATGGATTTCACCCCAGCATACGTTCGAGAACACGCAAGGCCGAACGGTTTCACCACGTGCCGCTTTGCGGGGCAGCGCGGCGTCGGCGATCAGCGCGCGCGCCAAACCGATGAGATCACCGCCACCGTCCTCAAGTATCTTTTCCGCATGAGCCGCGTCCACGATGCGGCCCATGGCCATCACCGGTATGCCGGGCAAGCTCGAGCGGAGGTCTTTGATGAGAGGCAAGAACGGCCCTGGAGGAAAATGCATGTCGGGGACGTGATTCTCCAGGCTCAAACTGAAATTTCCCTGCGAAAAGGCATAGTAGTCAGGCGCATCGTTGCGCGCAATACGTTGAGCCAGGCGCTTGGCCTCCTCGCCTTGAATGCCCCGGTCCACACCTTCGTCGCCCGGCATTTTCAAGCCAACGATGAATTCCTTGCCGCACGTAGCGCGGACGGACGCGATCACCTCTCGCGCGAAGCGCGTGCGCCCCTCCACGCCGCCTCCGTATTCGTCGGTGCGGGTATTGGACCACGGCGAGAGAAATTGCCCGATCAAATAACCGTGTGCACCGTGCAATTCCACGCCGGAGAAACCGGCTCGTTGCAGGCGTTGCGCCGCGCTCGTGTAAGCGTCTATCAGGATCTGGATCTCGTCCACGCTCATGACATGGGGCACGGACCAACTATAGGCATCGGGCAGATCCGAAACGCCCCAGGGGGCGGCCACGGGGTTCCACAGGGCCTGCCTTCCCACATGCCAGAGCTGGCCGACGAAACGGCAATCATGTTGTTCGACCGCCTGCGCGGCCTGCCGCAAAAGTTCGTCGTTGCGATCATCGAACAAGGTGACGACTCCCGGTTGCGGCGAGGAGCTTTCATGTACCGACAAGCCCTCGGTCACCAGCATGGCGGCGCCGCCCTTGGCGCGCTCCGCGTAGTAATCCATCCAGCGCGGCGTGATGAGGTGCTCGCGCGCATAGAGCGAGACCACGGCGGGGAAAGCGATGCGATTCTTGAGAGGCCGCCCGGCCAGCGCGATGGGCGAGAACAGCCGCGGGAAATGCGGATTCACGGTGGCGCCGCTCTAACCCGCGGCCGCGAGCTCATCTCCTCCACGCGCATGCCATAGAAGAGCTTAGGCGCGGAGTGCGGCCCGGGCCAGGGGTGTGCGCGTAACACTTCTTCGTTGATATCCGCGCCCCAACCGGGCCCGGCCGGAAGAAACATATGACCGTTCTCGATGACGGGTGGCTTGGTGACCAGATCCTTCTTCCAAGCGACGTCGTCGATGTCGATTTCCATGATGCGCACGTTGGGCAATACAGCACATAAGTGCATGGAGTGCAGGTCCGCGAGGTGGCTGTAGTAGTTGTGCGGCGCGATGTTGATTTCGTAGGCTTCCGCCATGCGCCCGATCTGCACCGATTGCGAGAAGCCATTCCAGGGCACGTCGATGATGGCCACGTCCACCGCGTGCTTTTCCAGGAAGGGGCGGTACTGCCGCGTGCTCACCAAGCTCTCGCAGGAGGCTAGCCGCGTGCTGGTGGACTGTTTGATTTGCAGCAGCGCTTCCGGATCCCAATTGTCGTACTCCATCCACTGCATGTCGAATTGTTCGAGCAGTTTCCCGATGCGAAGCACGCCCTCGGTGCGAAAGTTGTAGTTGAGATCCAGGCACAAGCCCACTTGCGGGCCCACGGCATCGCGGAAGGTGCCTATCAAGCGCTCGATGGCGTCCAGGATCTCCACCGTGGGTGCGCCGTCCGTGGAGTTGATGCCTGTGCCAAACCCAGGGAAATAGCAAGTCGCCGGCTCGCCAGGGATTACGATGTTGGTCTTTAACGCGGTGAATCCGCGCGCCACCACTTCCTTGCCCAGGTTGGTGATGTCGGCGTAAGTGCGAAGAGGTGGCGTGCCCAGCACGTGACCCATGGCCGCTCGCGTGGTACCGCAGTGAGACCAGTAGAGCCGCATGCGGTCGCGTAGCGGCCCGCCGAATAATTCGTAGACTGGAACGCCCAGGGCCTTGGCCTTGATATCCCACAACGCCAGTTCGATCCCCGCCATGGCCTTGTGCGTGACACCACCCAAATTTTGTCGCGTGGCGCGCAGCATGTCCCAATACAATCGTTCGACGGGGCGCGGATCCTGGCCCACGAGGAGAGGGGTCAGGTCACGCACGCATCCCGCGAGTCCGTGCGGACTACGGTTATCGCTGCACTCGCCCCAACCCACCAGACCGTCGCCGGTCTGAATGCGCACGAAGGTCCACGGCCGCCAGCCGCCGTCACAATGTATGGCTTCTACTTTTGCGATTTTCATTTTAGAACCTCAACTAACTTCACCACGGAGGCACAGAGACACAGAGAACTTCTATAATCTGAAAATTGGTTTCCTCTGTGTCTCTGTGCCTCTGTGGTGAAAAAGGTTTTCTAGATGCAAGGGAAGTCAT
>SHXO01000088.1 GCA_009693245.1 Betaproteobacteria bacterium
AGAGGAAGACCAGGGGCGCCCAAGACGTGATGCCGTGGAGCAAAGAGGAATTCGAGCAGCGCGTGCGCAACAAGGGCAGGCGCTATCACATCTACCATCCCTACCAGATGGCGATGAATAGCGGCAAGCTCACCCGCGAGCAGATTCAAGGCTGGGCGTGCAACCGTTTCTATTACCAACTCGCCATCCCCATCAAGGACGCTGGCGTACTCACCAACATCCCGGACCGCGACCACCGCCGCAAATGGATTCAGCGCATCATCGATCACGATGGCACGCAAGGCGACGAAGGGGGCATCGAGGCGTGGCTAACTCTGGGACTCGCCGTGGGACTCTCGCGCGAGGAGGTGATGTCGCAAAAGCACGTACTACCCGGCGTGCGCTTCGCGGTGGATGCCTATATCAACTTCGCGCGCCGCGCGCCCTGGCAAGAGGCCGTATGTTCCAGCTTGACGGAATTGTTCGCTCCGGAGATTCACAAGGAGCGCTTGGCCAACTGGCCCCAGCATTACCCTTGGATCGACCAGTCCGGTTACGCCTATTTCCGCAAGCGCCTCTCGGAGGCAAGGCGCGACGTGCAACACGGGCTCGATGTCACGCTGGTATATTTCAAGACGCGCGAGCAGCAACAACGCGCGCTGGATATCCTGCAATTCAAACTGGATATCCTCTGGGCCATGTTGGATGCCATGCAAATCGCCTACGGCATTGGCACGGAGAAAGCGGGACAAGGCACGAGGATGCCAGATGAGTGATTCTCTACCGTTTGACCAAATCATCGAACTTCAGCGCCAATACCGCTTCCAATGGGAACCAGCGCAGGATTGTTTCGTGCTGCTCTACCCGGAAGGCCTGGTGCAACTCAAGGGTAGCTCGGGGGAGATCATGAAGTACGTGGACGGGACGAACACCCTAGACGGTATCGTCGCCAAGCTGGAGCAGGCTTTCCCGGGCAACGACCTGCGCCCCGATGTCATCGGTTTTTTGGAGCACGCACATGGAAAAGGCTGGATCCGCGTCAAACCCTAGCGCCACCTTCGCCTCGCACGGCCCCCTGTGGGTCAACGCGGAGATCACCTACAAGTGCCCGCTGCACTGCGTGTTCTGCTACAACCCGGTGGATTACGCCAAGACCGGCCCGGAATTGACCACCGATGAGTGGCGCACGGCGCTGCGCCAGGCGCGCGCATTGGGCGCCGTGCAATTGGGTGTTTCCGGCGGCGAACCGCTCATGCGCGATGACTGCGAGGACATCGTCGCGGAAGCGGGCAAGCTGGGCTACTACGTCAACTTGCTGACCTCGGGAATCGGGTTGACCGAAAAGCGCATCGCGGCCTTCAAGGCTGGAGGGCTCAATCAGATTCAACTCTCATTCCAGGATTCCACCAAGGAGATGAACGATTTCCTGTCGAGCACCAAAACCTTCGATCTCAAGGCGAAAGCCGCGAAGCTGATCAAGCAATACGCCTATCCCATGGTGCTCAACGTGGTGCTGCACCGGATGAACATCGATCACATGCAGCAGATCCTGGACATGGCGGTGGCCATCGGCGCCGACCACGTGGAACTCGCCAACACGCAGTACTACGCTTGGGCCATGGTCAACCGCGATCAGTTGTTGCCAAGCCGTGAGCAACTCACGCGCGCGGAAGAGGTCACCAACAAATTCCGCGAAAAAATCGGCAACGAGATGAAGCTCTACTTCGTGGTGCCGGACTACTACGCCAACCGCCCGAAGAAGTGCATGAACGGATGGGGCAGCACCTTCCTCAATATCGCGCCGGACGGCCTCGCCATGCCCTGCCACGAAGCGCGCATGCTGCCCGGACTCAACCTACCGAATGTGCGAGATCACGACGTGAAGTGGATATGGCAGGAGTCGCCCGGCTTCAAAGCTTACCGTGGCGATACGTGGATGAAGGAACCTTGCCGTAGTTGCGACGAGAAGGAGAAGGATTGGGGCGGCTGCCGCTGCCAAGCCTATTTACTAACCGGGGATGCTACCAACACCGACCCGGTCTGCGATAAATCGCCCAAGCATGATCTTGTAACCAAGATTGTGGAGAAAGCCCAGATTCCCGGCAAGCCGGTAAGCGTTCACCCGGTGGTTTTCCGCTTGGACAAGAATTCCGTGAAGCGAAGCGAGCCGGCCAGGCCAGAAGCGCCAGCCGAAGTTTAGGCCTGCAACGGGGCTAATGATGATGCCCCCCCTCCCCGTGCACGTGGCCGTGGTGTAGTTCTTCCTTGGAAGCTTTACGCACGCCGGTTACCGCGCAGGAAAACACCACCGTCTTGCCCGCCAGCGGATGATTGCCATCCACGGAAACGGTGGTGTCATTGATCTGGGTCACCGTGTAGATGGCGGACTCTCCGGAATTTTCGTTCTGCCCTTCGAAACGCATGCCCACCTCGATATCCTTGGGAAAAGCCGACCGCGGCTCGTCACGGATGAGATCCGCATCGAATTCTCCGAAGGCGTCGTTCGGCTTCAAAGTGACCTTGCATTGATCGTCCGCCTTCTTGCCTTCAAGCGCTTTCTCCACCTCTGGGAAAATTCCGTGATGGCCGCCGTGCAGGTATGTGATGGGTGCATCGGTTTTTTCGATGAGTTCTCCGCCGCCTTCGGTCAGTTCGTAGGTGAGCGATACAACGGCATTCTTGGTAATGAGCATTAGTGCAATTCTTTCACGAGTTTTAGGACATCTTGCGCGTGATGGCGCGGAGACACGCCTGTCAAAACGTGGCGTAAGATGCCATTCTTGTCTATGACGAAGGTCGAACGGGAAACCATCCGCTTTCTTTCCCCGTCTTTTCCGTTACTGCCTTCCGTTTCCTTCTCTTGGACGACACCGTACAGGCGGCATACTTCCCCGTCCGTGTCCGCGAGCAGGCGCACCGCCAGGCCATGCTTGTCCCGGAAATGGCCATGGGAAACGCAGTCGTCCATGCTCACGCCCAATACTATGGTGTTGGCCTGCTGGAAGCGCTCTTCGAGCTCACTGAATTCAATGGCCTCGATGGTGCAACCGGGAGTGTCGTCCTTGGGGTAAAAATACAGAACGACATGACTGCGGCCCTTCAACCCGGCGAGGCTCACAACGTCCATATCGGCGTCGGGTAATTCAAAATCGGGCGCCTGGTCTCCGGGCTTCAGCATGGCGAAGTGAGAGGTGGTCAGATGAATAAAGAATACTCCGTGGACCCAGGACAACCTTCGGGTCATTGGATTCTATCTTAATTTTTTTTACTCCCAGCAACTCCATGGCCAAGGCATTCGCTTCAACCCCATTCGCTTCGACGCTCTTGGGAGGACTTAGCCCAGATACATTTCTTAGGCGTCATTGGCAGCGTAATCCGCGCTTGATTCAGGGGGCCTTTCCTGGCTTCAAGGATCTGGTCTCGCCGGACGATCTGGTCAAACTGGCTTGCAAGGAAGATTGCCGGTCTCGTCTCGTACTAAAACAAGGCCGGCAATGGGAGGTACGGCATGGTCCGTTCAGTATCCGCGAACTACTCCGCTTGCCCGGCAGAGGGTGGGCGCTTCTCGTGCAGGATGTGAATCTCGTCCTGCGGAGCGCCCATGATCTGCTCATGCAGTTCCGGTTCATTCCCTATGCACGCATGGACGATCTCATGATCAGCTTGGCTCCGGATGGCGGCGGGGTGGGACCGCACTTCGACAGCTACGACGTGTTTCTCCTGCAAGGCCACGGGCAGCGGCGCTGGCAATGGAGTACACAGACGGATCTTGCGCTCCTTGACAACGCTCCGCTGCGAATTCTCAAGAAATTTCGCGCGGAGGAGGAGCATGTGCTCAATCCTGGAGACATGCTTTATCTCCCGCCGGGCGTCGCGCATCGTGGCGTCGCCATGGGGCAATGCATGACCTACTCCATTGGATTTCGCTCACCCTCCTTTCAAGAACTCGCCAGCGGATTTCTCACTGACTTGGAGGACCACCTTAGCATTGAAGGAATCTACCGGGACCCGGCCATGCGACCCGCGAACGCTCCGGCCGAAATCCCGCTGAAGATGATCGAGGACGCGCGCTCGCATATCGCCAAGCTGGATACTTCTCGCGCGCGCGTCGTGAAGTTCCTCGGGCGCCATCTCACGGAGCCCAAACCGCAGGTGGTTTTCGCGCCCCCCACACGCCCGCTTTCAAGATCGAAATTTGCCACGGCCCTCAAGCTACATGGCGCCGAACTGGATCTTCGCGCTCGGATGTTGTGGTACCAAAATCACGTATTCATCAACGGCGAACACCTTGAACATACGGCAGGCACCCATCTGGCCGAATTGGCCAACAGCCGCGGTCTTGCGCCCGGGATCACGGTGGATAGCGCAACCCTGGACAAACTCCACGACTGGTACCGGGCGGGTTATTTGCTCGTGAAAAGCTCGTGAATGCCATGCGCCGGCAACCTAATGGAAACCTCTCCAAACATCCGCCACTTCGAAGGTCTCGAACACTACGAGATCGCGATCGATGAATTGCTCGCGCAAGCGCGCGCGCCTCTGCATCTTCGAACCTCAGTTAAGCACGCGCTTCAACAGCGCTCGCCGGTATGAAGTGCTGCGCACCTTCTTACTGGCAAGCCGCACCCGCCAAATAAGGATTCTGGTTCACGACCCCTCCGCGATCACGCGTTCTTGCCCCCGCCTTGTACAACTGCTGCGGCAATACAGTTATGCGGTGCTCATCCACGAAACGCCCCCTGAAGCCAAGCGCATTCATGATCCCTTTAGCGTCGCGGACCACATGACGTATGTGCGGCGCTTTCACCATGAAGATAGCCGGGGCGTTACAAGCCTGGGCGATGAAACCACCGCGCTGGAGCTGGTGCGCCGCTTCGACGAGATGTGGGAGCTTTCTTCGCCGGCGGTGACGGCAACCGTGCTTGGGTTGTAGGGGCTGGAGGAAAAGTACGGATTACCCCTATATTTGACTTCAAATCTTGGTAGAATCTGCGCCTGATCGTTGCCGGACCCGGCCTGACGATCTAAAATTCCTCTCAATGTATAAGGAAACTCAATGAAACAAGCACTCCTCGTAGGTGCAATTCTGGCGATCGCTTTGACTGCATGCGGCAAGAAAGAAGAAGCGCCCCCTCCTGCTGCTCCGGCCCCCGCGGTTGAGGCTCCCGCGGCCACCGCGCCTGCCCCGGCTCCAGATGCCGCTGCTCCCGCTCCCGCACCTGACGCCGCTGCGACTGAGAAAAAACCCGAAGAGAAGAAGTAATAGCTTTAGCACTTTAGTAAAAAAGCCGGCAATCGCCGGCTTTTTTATTGGGTTTGATGGCCACTAGGCAATCGATAACCACGGCGTGCCGGCATCCTGGTACGCCACGCACACCTGCCCCTTGAAATTTCTCGCCGCCGCTTCAATCGCGGTCGTTACGAGGTCTGGGTGATTGTTTTCCTCGCTCAGGTGCATGGCCACCACCGTGCGAAGGGTTCCGGCGGGATCCACTTCCCTTAGGATTTGCATGGCGGCAACATTATCCAAATGACCCCAACGTCCGGAGATGCGCTGCTTCAATGCCGCTGGATAGCGGCCACGCTGTAGTAAGCCCGCATCGTGGTTGCACTCCAGGAGCAAGGCATCGCATCCGGTTAGTGTGCTGACCATGTGAGGCGTCACGCTACCGGCATCGGTCAGGAGCCCCAGCCGGCGTTTGCCGTCCGTGAATACGAATTGCGCGGGCTCGCGCGCATCGTGAGGGACTGGAAAAGGCGTGATATGCAAGCCGCCGATGGAAAATGGCCGGTAACCCTGAATGAAATTCAGATCGCTGGACTGGAAGCGTCGTTCCATGCCGCGCAAGGTGCCCGGAGTCATCCACACCGGCAAGGCGAATTTGGCCGCTAGCCGCGCCACGCCTCCAATGTGGTCGTCGTGCTCATGGGTCACCAGCACGGCGCTTAGATCCTTCGGTTCGAGCCCCAAGCGTGCAAGACGAAGCGAAGTCTCCGCGACGCTGAATCCGCAGTCGATGAGGAGCCGGCATCCATCGTGCTCGACAACGAGCCCATTACCCTGGCTACCGCTGCCCAGCGCGGCGAACCTCATCGCGTCATGGGACGCGCGGCCGCTTGGGTAGCGGCGCTAACGAAGATCATCCTCGAGCAACGCGAGAATTCTCGAAGCGGTATTAGATTTCTCCGGCTGGCCCTGGGCGTTGAGCACGCGGACCTCGGACCCCGCGTCGGCTTCGTTCACCGCTACGCGGTACTGATCTGGCTCGGGCGCCTTGGGGTCCCGTTTGAAGAAAGACCAGAACGAGCTTTCTTTTTTGGCGGTATCCGGGTTTTGATAGCGCACGAAATACAAGCCGCTGGAGCGGTCACGGTCCTGCACTGTAAAGCCCAGCCGGTCCAATGCGAGTCCCACCCGGCGCCAAGCGCGGTCGAAGTCATCCCTGACTTCCAGCACGGGAGTCCCATCGGCGAGTTTACCGAGCGCGGCGCGTGGTTCGGCCGGCTTGACCGCCTCGATCCGCTCCCTGGCCACCACCGCATCGCCAGCTCCCAGGCGCAGCATCAGCTGCGCCAGCATCTCCATTTCGAGTTCCGGCTCCGTGGGGCGCGGCTGCCAGATGGTGGGGTTCTGCCCGCTGCGATTGGTCTCCTTGTAGGCTTCATACATGCCGCGGTGGGTGATATAAATCTCCGAGCTTCTCCCGTCGGCGCCTCGCTCGATGCGGCTACGGAACTTGTCGCGCTCGGGCGTCGAGTACGCCTGGTCGATTACTTTGCCCAGCAACTTTCGCAAGGTTGAAGGCGGCACCTTGGCGCGGTTCTCCGCCCAATCCGTCTCGATGATGCCCACATCGGGCGCTTCGCGGCCGATGATGAATCCCATTTCCTGCCAGAACTCCTTGAGCACTGGCCACACTTGCTCCGCGGGACGATCGACCACCAGCCACCTCTGGGTGCCCGCGCGTTCGATGCGAAGTCCAGGTACCTGAGGCAGGAGCGCGTCCGCCTTGGGTTTCTCCGGGTCTTCCTTGTTGTATTGAGAATAGGAAGCTGGTCCAGCGTCCGGCAAGGCATAGCGATCGGACACCGGCGGTTGGGAAAGGTCTTCGGGCACATCCAATTGTTTGGCTGGCTTGGCGGACTTATAGTCCACCTTCCGGCCTTCCAGGACTTTGCCCGAACAACCTGCTAGGGCGCTAAG
This sequence comes from Betaproteobacteria bacterium, assembly GCA_009693245.1. Classification (NCBI taxonomy): domain Bacteria; kingdom Pseudomonadati; phylum Pseudomonadota; class Betaproteobacteria; species Betaproteobacteria bacterium. The sequence goes on from SHXO01000088.1 coordinate 7,184, forward strand.
GAGAAGTACTGCAACTGGAAGGAGTCGGTGATGCATGAGTGGGGCTGAGGTTCCTGTAAGTGCAGTCTTAAGCCGGTTGAAGACTAGCCGAGATTCCGGCTTGTTCCATCGCGCTCTGTAGCAACGGATGGAAAGAACTCGATAAAGGAGTCATGGGTAAGCGGATGCCGCCGCGGATTTTGCCCATTTGCTCCAGGACCCATTTCACGGGAATAGGGTTCGCTTCCACGAACAAATGCCGGTGCAGCCCGAGCAAGCGGTGATTGATGGCGCGCGCCTTCTCCGCTTCTCCCTTCAACGCGGCGTCACACATTTGATGCATGGCCGCCGGTGCCACGTTGGCGGTCACGGAAATCACGCCGTGGCATCCCATGAGCACCAGGGCCAGCCCGGTTCCATCGTCCCCGCTATAAATTCCAAACCCCTTGGGCGCGCGCCGGACCAGCTCCGATCCGCGTTCGATATTTCCAGTGGCGTCCTTGATGCCCACGATGCCGGGCACTTCGGCGAGCCGCAATGCGGTGTCCGTGCTCATATCGCATACGGTCCGCCCCGGCACGTTGTACAAGATGGTGGGAATATCGGCGGCTTCGGCAATCGCGCGAAAATGCCGGTAGAGCCCTTCCTGCGTGGGCTTGTTGTAGTAAGGAACGACGGACAAACACATGTCCGCTCCCGCCTTCCTGGCAAACGCCTGAAGCTCGATGGCCTCGCGCGTGGAGTTCGCTCCCGTACCCGCGATGATGGGAATGCGCTTGGCGGAGTGCTCCACCGCGGTCTTGATCAACAGGGTGTGTTCTTCCACGTCCACGGTGGGAGACTCGCCGGTTGTACCGACCACGACAATGCCGCCGGTTCCCTCTTCGACGTGCCAATCGATCAGCTTCTTGAAAGCCACCATATCCAGGCGGCCATCTTCCGTCATGGGAGTAACGATGGCCACAACACTACCGGTCAGCATGAGTCCCTCGGCGCGTGGTAAAAAAATAGGCGGGGTAGTGTAGCGCAATTCGTGACCATGCTCGTGATGGTATTCGGGACGCCAGCCCTTGCGAATTGCGTGGCGTTACGATTTGCGTGGCGGATTCACCGGCCAGGCGCCAGCGGAGTTAGCAATGCGCCAAGCCAGCGGCCATTTCGCCCATGGACGACAGGCGTTTATGGCGCTCCAACTGCGCCTGCATCTCATGGGCTTCGGTAATATCGGTGAGCAGCAAAATGCGCCCGCCTTCCTGGGCGGCCGAGGTCAGGTTCAGGCGGCGCTCGCCCCCGGGCGTACCAATGCACCACTCGCCCGCCGTTGGAGTGGATTTCAGATGATGAGCCTCCACATCGCGCCAGGGAATGCCAAAGACCGCTTCTCCCAACAACTTCTTCGCCGTGGGATTGAGTTCCATCACGACACCCAACTCATCGAGCACGACCACTCCGCCGGGAAGCGCATCCAGAAAAGCGGACAAGCGTGACGATAGCGCCGCTTTTTCTTGGTATTGCTGGCGCAGCGCGCCATTGGCGACTTCCAACTCCCCGCTCAAGCGCTGCGCCTGCTGCTCCAGTTCCTGATACGCCTCCGACAAGCGGCCAGAGGCCTCGTTGAACAAAGAGAAGGCGCGCTGCAATTCCTCCGCGCTCAGGGTTTGTTGCGTTTCAGGCAATGAAGCGTCCCTGCATGGCCAATGGATCGAGGTGATTTAGCTCGCTGTCATATTAACCGATGCGCCGTCTCGCGCTTCTATCCGGATACGTTTGACAGCCAAGGTTGCCGGTGCTACAAAAACCACCGCCATCCACTGGATTCACTTGGAGAACCCGATGTACCGTGCCGTCCTTGCTCTCACCGTGGCCAGTCTGCTCGCCGGGTGCAACAATATGCAAGTGCGCACGCCCGCCGGAATCTCGCGCCTCGCGCCAACGCGCGATCACAATGTGGAAGGGGTGGTGAACTTCATACAGAAGGCGGATAAGGTCATCATCGAGGCCAAGATCACCGGCCTCACGCCGGGATTGCACGGCTTCCATATCCACGAGAAAGGCGATTGCAGTGCCGCCGACGCCTCCAGCGCCGGGCAGCACTTCAACCCAGACAATTCCGAGCATGGCGCGCCCGGCGCACCGCAACGGCACGCCGGAGACCTGGGCAATCTTATCGCCGACCAAACGGGCACCGCCCTCTACCGCGCCGAAATCACCGGAATTACCCTGGGCACGGACGCGAACAGCATCATCGGACGCTCGATCGTCGTGCACGGCGGCACCGATGACCTCCTATCTCAGCCCGCGGGAAATTCGGGCGCACGCGTCGCGTGCGGGCTCATCAGCCTCAGCCCGGACAAATGGTTTCACCAGCAGTAGTTGATTCCCTGGCTCGGCGCTTCCCACCGCTTTCCCCCCCTCTCGCGAGCGCTTGCCGAGCCTAACGGCCTGCTCGCCGCCGGAGGCGATTTGTCGCCGGAACGTCTTCGCGCCGCCTACGGGCAGGGAATTTTTCCGTGGTTTAGCGACGACCAGCCCATTCTGTGGTGGAGTCCCGATCCGCGCATGGTCTTGTATCCAGGCGAACTTCGTATCCCGCGCTCGTTATCGAAGACATTGAAGAAGCCACTCTTCGATATTCGCGTGGACACCGCATTTCGCCAGGTGATGCGGGATTGCGCCGAACCGCGCGCGGGCCAGGCGGGAACCTGGATCACCGAGGAGATGACCCACGCCTACTGCGAGCTGCATGCGCAGGGTCTCGCCCATAGCGTGGAATCCTGGCGGGACGACCAACTAGTGGGCGGGCTCTACGGCATCGCCCTGGGGCGCGCCTTCTTCGGCGAGTCGATGTTCGCCCGCGAGAGCGATGCTTCCAAGACGGCCTTCGTGCACCTCGTACATCATCTCCGAGGCCAAGACTACGGCATCATCGACTGCCAGATGCGCACTCCCCTATTGGCATCCTTCGGCGCGAGGGAAATACCGCGTTCGCAATTCGTGGCGGCACTCGCGGAGTTGGTAAACTACCCAAGTCCTCCGTGGCCACGCACCTTGAGCCTTTCCGCAACGCAGCACCGCTGAAACGTCATGACCCAACTGAACGACCTGCCGTTCTCTGTCCTGCAGTTCTACGCCACGGCGCCCTACCCGTGCAGCTATCTTCAGGACAATCTGGCGCGCTCCCAGGTAGCCACACCCAGCCACGTCATCGACACCATGATCTACAGCCAGTTGGTGCGAGCCGGTTTTCGCCGCAGTGGCGCTTTCACCTACCGCCCCTATTGCGACGCATGCAAGGCTTGCGTGCCCGTGCGCGTGATTACCTCCGAATTTAAAACCACGCGCTCGCAACGCCGCGCCTTTACCCGGCATTCGGATTTGTCCGTGCGCCTGATGGATCTCAAATACAGCCCCGATCACTACGCGCTGTACTTGCGCTATCAGGCCAGCCGGCATTCAGGCGGTGGCATGGATCACGACAGCCGCGAGCAATACCGCCACTTCCTGTTGCAAAGTAACGTGCGCTCCAATTTGGTGGAGTTTCGCGAGCACGGCAAGTTGGTCATGGTAAGCATCATCGACCAATTGGAAGACGGCATTTCCTCGGTCTACACCTTCTTCGAACCCGGCTTGCCAGGGGCGAGCCTGGGAACTTACAACGTGCTGTGGCAAATCGACCACTGCCGGCGGCTGCGCCTGCCGTACCTGTACCTCGGTTACTGGATCGATCACAGCCGCAAGATGAGTTACAAGGTCAACTTCCGGCCCATCGAGGGCCTGATGGGCGGGCGCTGGCAACCCGTTGCGCCAAGCGCCCCCGATGCTTGAGGAGCGCGTCAGCTTCGAGCGGCTGGAAGGCGTTGCGCTCATCGGGTTGAACCGCCCGGCCAAGCGCAATGCCTTCGACATCGCCATGTACGCGCAACTGGCCAGCGCCTTGGGCGAGCTCGATCGCGATGAGACGCTGCGCTGTGGCGTTCTATTCGGTCACGGCGAGCATTTCACCGGAGGTCTGGAACTCCCGGAGTGGATGCCGTTCCTGCGCGATGGCCGCATGCCGCCGCTACCCGAGGGAGGTGTGGATCCACTTCGCCGCTGCGACCAACCCGATTTATCGAAACCTCTGGTCATGGCCGTGCAAGGTTGGTGTCTCACCATAGGCATGGAGTTGATGCTGGCGGCCGATATACGCGTCGCCGCCGAGGACACCCGCTTCGCGCAAATCGAAGTCAAGCGCGGCATCTATCCCGTCGGGGGCGCCACGGTGCGTCTCGTGCGGGAATTGGGATGGGGCAACGCCATGCGCTACCTACTCACCGGCGACGAACTCAATGCGCAAGAGGCCCACAGGCTTGGTCTAGTGCAGGAGGTCACACCCAAGGGACAATCCCTCGGCCGTGCCCTGGCGCTGGCGCAATGCATCGCCGGGCAATCCCCGCTTGGCGTGAAGGCCACGCTCGTTTCCGCCCGCAAGGCGCAAATCGAGGGAGAAGCCGCCGCTACCGCGGCCTTGATGCCGGAGATGGCCCGCCTGATGGCCAGCGATGACGCCACCGAGGGCTTGCGCGCATTCTTGGAGCGGCGTCCCGCGAAATTCTCCGGGCGTTGATGCTCTACGGATTTGTACGCCCGCTGTTGTTCTCGCTGGAGGCGGAAACCGCTCACCGCTTCACGCTCAATGCGCTAGATGCCGTCTATAGCGCGGGCCTTTCGCGCCTCGCCGCCCCTTGCGTGCCGCCTTATCCGGTACAGGTCATGGGCCTGAGCTTTCCGAACCCCGTGGGCCTGGCGGCGGGATTGGACAAGAACGGCGAGCACATCGATTCCCTCTCCGCCTTGGGTTTTGGCTTTATCGAAGTGGGCACCGTCACGCCACGCCCCCAGCCCGGTAATCCGCGCCCGCGGATATTCCGCATCCCGCCTGCCCAGGCCCTCATCAACCGCATGGGCTTCAACAACCTGGGTGCCGGCCGCCTCGTGGCGAACGTCAAGGCATCGCGTTACAAAGGCATTCTGGGGATCAACATCGGCAAGAACTTCGACACGCCCATGGAGCGCGCCGCGCAAGACTATGTCATCGCGATGCGCAAGGTATACGGCGTGGCAAGCTACATCACCGTCAACATCTCCTCGCCGAACACGCAAAACCTGCGGCAGCTTCAGCAATCCGAAGCGCTCGCGCAATTACTGGCAACGCTAAAAACCGAGCAGGCAAACCTACAGCGCCAGCAAGGCCGCTACGTGCCTCTGGTCATCAAGATCGCGCCCGACCTCACCCATGAGGAAATCCGAACCATCGCGGCGCTGGTGCTGGAGCATGGCATCGATGGCATCATCGCCACCAACACCACCGTCTCTCGCCGGGGCGTGGAAGGCCTCGTCCACAGTGAACAAGCCGGCGGATTGAGCGGCGCGCCGCTACGCACCTCCTCCACGGAAGTCATCCGAAACTTGCACGGCATATTTGGAGAGCGCGTACCCATCATCGGCGTGGGAGGCATCCTGGATGGGGAAAGCGCACAGGAGAAAATACAGGCAGGGGCCGCCTTGGTTCAAATCTATACGGGGCTAATCTATCGCGGTCCGGAATTAATTGGCGAGTCCGTGCGGGCGATCTGCTTGGCGGCCTGCGCAATATTGCGCGCCACGCATAATGGACCTGTACAACCGCATTAAAGATGGTCGGAATCCGTCTTGCTCTGTAAGACCAATAAGTTGTATAGGCGCGACCTCTCTCCGCTCTTTACTGTCCGTGTTAATGGCGTTGTAGGCCATTAATCTGCACTGAACTTGCCCCTGTTTGACGTACATCTTAGCAACCCTATTATGCGGCCTTTTTGAACTGTGCCGCGTGCCAGTTTTGTTCAAACTGCATGGGACTGACACACCCTAAGGTTGAATGCAATCTGCGGTGGTTGTAGAAAGTCATCCAGTCAATCACCTCATCCATGGCCTGCCTGCGGGTCTGAAAC
>SHXO01000089.1 GCA_009693245.1 Betaproteobacteria bacterium
CCCATACTCATCGTGGAGGCGCTTTCCGAGTCGACAGGGGATTTCGACCGTGGCGAGAAATTTGCCGCGTACCGCCGCATTGCGGAGTTCAAGGAATATGTACTGATCGATCCTGATCGCAGAACGATCGATATTTTCCGGCGTACGAAATCGGGTGAATGGGTTCTATGGGACGCGCGCGGAAAATCGGAAGTTCGCTTCGAAACCCTGGATCTGAAATTAATGGAAGCCGAGATTTTCGGAAGCTTACCGAGTTCCTAGGCGGCGTTTACCCGGCGATATTCCATGACCTCCCGACTCATCAACCGGCGCGATCTCGATTTCCTGCTCTACGAGTGGCTCGGAGCCGGCGCATTGACTGTGCGAGACCGCTTCGCCGAGCATGGCCGGCAGACTTTCGATGCGGCCATCGAGTCCGCGCACCGTCTGGCGGAGGAGCATTTCGCCTCCCACAACCGCAAAGCCGACGAGCATGAACCGAGATTAGACGGTAAGTTCGTCAGCATGATTCCCGAGGTTAAGGCCGCCCTGGAGGCTTTCAGTGCATCGGGATTTACCGCCGCCGCGCATGATTACGAACTAGGGGGGATGCAGTTGCCCTTCACGGTGACGCAAGCGTGCTTTGCGCTGTTTCAATCGGCAAACGTGGGTAGCGCCTCCTACGTGCTGCTCTCCATGGCGAATGCCAATCTTCTTCGCGCGTTCGGCTCGCGGGAGCACCAGCGCCTGTACTTGAGGCCGCTGCTCGATGGCCGTTACTTCGGCACCATGGCGTTGACTGAACCGCAGGCGGGATCGTCGCTGTCGGACCTACGCAGCACGGCGGTTCCAGCTCCGGATGGGCATTATCTGCTCACCGGAAATAAGATCTTCATTTCCGGCGGGGATCATGAACTCTGCGAGAACATCATTCATCTGGTGCTGGCGAGGGTTCGGGGCGCACCAGCGGGCGCGAAGGGAATTTCGCTTTTTATAGTGCCCAAGTTTCTTGTGAATCCGGATGGCTCGCGCGGCGCGCGCAACGATGTGGTCTTGAGTGGGTTGATCCACAAAATGGGCTGGCGCGGCACCACATCGACCATGCTCAACTTCGGCGAAAACGGGCGTTGTGTCGCATACCTGCTGGGCGAACCGCACCAAGGCCTGCGCTACATGTTCCACATGATGAACGAAGCGCGCGTTGGGGTCGGATTGAGCGCGGTCATGCTGGCCTACACGGCCTACTTGCACTCTCTCGCCTATGCTCGCGCACGACCCCAAGGCCGGTTGCCCGGCGCCAAGAATCCAGAGCAAGCCCAAGTGCCCATCATCGAACATGCCGACGTTCGGCGCATGCTGTTGGCGCAGAAGGCTTACGCCGAAGGCGGTTTGGCGCTGTGCCTTTATTGCGCGCGCTTGGTGGACGACAAAGATACCGCGCCCGGCGAGCACGAGCGGCAGGAGGCCCACCTTCTTCTGGAAATTCTCACGCCCATCGCCAAGTCCTGGCCATCGCAGTGGAGCCAGGAATCCATCAGCCTGGCCATTCAAGTCCACGGTGGCTATGGTTACACGCGCGAATACCCGGTGGAGCAGTTCTACCGGGACAACCGGTTGAACGCCATTCACGAGGGTACGCACGGCATTCACGGACTGGATCTGTTGGGCCGCAAGGTGGTGATGCAAGACGGGGCAGCCCTGCAATTGCTCATGCGGGAAATGGACCGCACCATTCGCGAAGCGAAAAAATGCAACTCGCCGGAACTCGTGCGCGCGGCTACTGCCCTGGCCGATGCCATCACGCTGCTGCTTGAGACCACGCGCAATCTCCTATGTGCCTCGGACCGCGGCGAAAGCGGCTTGGCGCTCGCCAACGCCAGCGTTTACCTCGAGATGACTGGGCACATCGTCATGGCGTGGATATGGTTGCGCCAGGCGCTCGTTGCCCTGGAGAGACTTCCGTCCGCGCCGGAAACCGACCGCGCCTTTTATCAGGGTAAGCTTCAGGCCTGCGGATTTTTCTTCCGCTGGGAGTTGCCAAAAATAAAACATCAAAACCAGCTCCTCAACGACATGGACAGGACTTGCCTTGAAATGCAGGATGAGTGGTTTTGAACGGAGGAAAATCCTTCACCACAGAGGTGCGGAGGCACAGAGAAATTCCAAATATAAATCTTCTCGGTGAAAGGCCTGGGACCAACATCGAGCACAAGTTTTGGGCCCTCTCTATATCCGGGTTGGTTTGCTTTTCTCTGTGTCTCTGTGTCTCTGTGCCTCTGTGGTGAATGGTTCTTGAGTTTAAGGAGTTGAGATGAGTCTCAAGCAGCAATTGGATCTTTCAGGCAAGGTGGCGCTCGTCACGGGAGGCTCTCGCGGCCTTGGCCTGCAACTGGCCGAGGCGCTGGGGGAAATGGGCGCCAAGCTGGCGCTCACGGCACGTAAGGCTGGAGAGTTGGAGGCCGCTGCTACCGCGCTACGCGCGCATGGCTGCGAGGTGGCGGTTTTCCCCGCTGATTTGCAGAATGCGGCTGGGGCCGAGGCGCTTGCGCGCCAGGTCATGGAGCGCTTTGGCACCATAGACATCCTGGTCAATAACGCGGGCGCTACCTGGGGCGCAAGCGCGGAAGACCATCCTCTGGAAGGATGGATCAAAGTGATCAATCTGAATCTGACCGGCGTGTTCGCGCTGACACAGGCCGTTGGCCGCCTGGCCATGATTCCCAAACGCTACGGGCGCATCATCAACATCGCCTCCGTCGCCGGTGTTAGAGGCACCGATCCGCGCTTCATGAGCACCATCGCCTACAACACCAGCAAAGGCGGGGTGGTCAACTTTACACGCTCGCTCGCAGCCGAATGGGGTCTGTATGGAATCACCGTCAACGCCATTGCGCCCGGAGTCTTTCCCACCAAAATGGCGGCCGGCATGATCGAGAAGGCCAAGGACTTCGTGATAGACCGGACACCTCTGCGGCGGTTGGGCAACGACCAGGACTTGAAAGGCATCGCCGCCCTCCTTGCCTCCGATGCATCGAGTTACATCACCGGGCAGATCATCGCGGTGGATGGCGGCATGACCGCGCTCTAACCTCCGCGTGGATTCTTCGGCCGCGCTCCGTTACCGCGTGTCCGAATGAGTGACGCGCCGGAATATCGCGGCAATAATGCTGTAGAATTGACGCAATATTGCGCATGAGAGAAAAGACATGTCCGAGGGCGTGGAAACGGTTTTGAATCTGCTCGCGATACCAGCACCCCGGCGGCGCAGGATACACTCGATAATGGACTTGGAGTCCTTGGTTCAAGAGGGGTTGCCGGGGCGCGCTTTGATAGCTCTTCAAACTGCTCTGGAAATTCCCGTTGCGCGTTTTGTGGAGATCGTAGGCATCTCGGCGCGCAGCTTCAGCAATTTGGGAAAGAACCGCAATCTAGACCTCGTGGTGAGCGATCGTTTAGCGCGAATCGCCAGGATCGCCGCGAAGTGCGAAGAAGTGTTCGGCAGCCGGGAGAAGGCGGTTCATTGGTTGCACGAACCCTTGATCGCGCTTGGGGGAAAGACGCCCTTTGAGAGAATGCTTACCGAAACGGGCGCCGCCCGCGTCGAAGACATCTTGGTCTCGATCGAACACGGGGTGTATGTGTGATTCTATGGAGGCTAAGCCCGGCTCGCTATGCGACGCTGGCCTTGACGGGGGAAGGTGCGAGTCTGCGAGGGGGGAGATGGAATAGCCGCGGGGTCAAGGCGGTGTATGCATCGCTCGACCCCGCGACAACGATTCTTGAGGCGTTGACGACCTTCGATCTCGCGTTTGCACCGAACGGAGGATTCCAACTATTGAAACTTTCCATCCCGGCGGATGTCCAGTTCACCGAACCGCCGTTGGCCGAGTTACCGGAACGGTGGGCGGATTGGGACTCGCCCGGCGCCGCGCGAGAGTATGGCGATGTCTTCCTTAAAAGTGGGCTGGGACATCTGTTGATCGTACCGAGCGCGGTGCTGCCGCAGGCGAGAAACGCCGTGATCAATCCAGCTCATCCCCAAGCCCGGAAAATATCCATAATGCAGCAGACTCCTTTTGAATTTGATCCGCGGTGGCCTCTAAATAGGTCATAACATCCAACGACATGGAAAAAACTTTCGATATTAAAATCCCTTACGTGGAACACATGGGCATGCGCCTGCTGGAGAAGGCGGACGGCAAAGCGCGCGTGGCCTTCGAACCGAAAGCCGAGCATTTCAATAGCTGGAAGACCATCCACGGCGGTGTGCTCATGGGTTTGCTGGACGTGGCCATGGGCACTGCCTCGCGTTCGCTCGACGCCCAATGCATTGGCGCCGCCACGGTGGAGATGAAGACCAATTTCATCAGCGGCGCCCAAGGCCCGGTGTTCACGGATGCCCGTGCCCAGTGGGCGGGGCGTTCTCTCATATTCACCGAAGCAGAGATGACTGACATGGCCGGTACCCTATTGGCGAAGGCCACTGGCACTTTCAAACTTATTTATCCAAAGGAAGGCTAAGATGGCCATCGATCCGCAAGCGCAAAAAGTTCTCGACCTCATCAAACAAGCGGGGTTGCCGGAAATTTGGCAGCTCACTCCCGAGCAAGGGCGAGAGCAATATTTGATGCGCGTAAGCAATCTCGCGCTCAAGGAGCAAATCTTTCGTGTCCAGGACCGCAAGATTCCAGGGCCAGGCCAAGACTTGGATATCCGTGTCTACCAACCACGCGAGCCCAGGGCAGGCGAGAAATTTCCGGTGCTCCTGTGGTTCCACGGCGGCGGTTTCGTGATCGGCGATCTGGACTCTCACGATAGCGCCTGCCGGGCACTCGCCAACCAGGCCGATTGCCTGGTGGTGGCGGTGGACTACCGCTTGGCGCCCGAGAGCAAATTTCCGGCGGCGGTGGACGATTGCTTCGCAACCTTGCGCTGGCTCGCGTTGCACGTGGTGGAACTGGGCGGCGATCCCCTGCGCATGGCGGTGGGGGGCGATAGCGCCGGGGGCAATTTGGCGGCGGTGGTTGCAATCCTCGCGCGCAACGACGGATACCCGAAATTGGCGGGCCAGTTGTTGATCTACCCTTGCGTGGCGCCGGAACCGGAGACGCCTTCGCACAAGAAATTCGCGGAGGGTTACGTGCTCACACGTAACGCCATCACGTGGTTCTACAAGCAGTATGTGCGCAGCCCAAAGGAGTTTTACGATTTTCGCTTCGCGCCTCTGGCCGCGGACGACCTGAGCAACTTGCCGCCGGCCTTGGTGCTGGTGGCGGGCTTCGATCCCCTGCGGGATGAAGGCATCGACTACGCCAAGCGTCTCATGGAGGCAGGTAATCCGGTGACGCTTAGCAATTACGAAGGCATGGTGCACGGATTTTATTTGATGGGCGGTGCGGTAGATGCGGCGAAGCGTGCGATCGCCGAATCCGCGGCTCACTTGAGACGATGGTTCGCGAAAGGGGAGAGAACATGAGCTTGGCCGGAAAAATTGCGTGGATTACGGGAGCGGGAACAGGCATCGGCCTGGGTGGCGCGCAAGCCTTGGCGGCGGCGGGCGCCACGGTCGTCATGTCGGGCCGGCGCGCGGACGTGCTGGAGCGTGAAGCTGCCGTCATCAAGGCGAAGGGCGGCAAGGCTGAGGTGGCTGTGCTCGACGTGAGCGACGCGAACGCCGTGAGCAAGGTGGCGCAAGGCATTTTGTCGCGCCACGGCAAGGTGGATATCCTGGTCAACAGCGCGGGGCTCAATACCCCTAAACGCTTTTGGAAGAATCAGAGCGTGGAGGGGTGGAACGAAGTCATTCGAATCAACCTGGACGGCACCTTTTACTGCTGCCACGCCGTGCTGCCTTCCATGCGCGCGCGCAAGGACGGGCTCATCATCAACATATCTTCGTGGGCCGGTGTCTACCACGCCGCCATCACGGGACCTGCCTACAACAGCAGCAAGTTCGGCGCAGTGGCGCTCACCGAGAGCATCAATCTGGAAGAGTGCATCAACGGCATTCGCGCGTGCGTGATTTGCCCCAACGAAGTCGCCACCCCCATCATGGAACGCCGCCCCATCCCTCCAAGCGCCGAGGACCGCGCACGGATGTTGAAGATGGAGGATCTAGGCCAGACGATCCGCTTCGTCGCCGAAATGCCGCCACATGCTTGTGTGAACCAGATCATCATCAGCCCGACGTGGAATCGAGGCTACGTGCCAGGGGCGAAGGCAATTGCGGGGTAGGCAAAACGTTCGGCCAAATTTGGATTTGCCACGCCGATATCCGTTGCCTCGAATGGTTAATGCGAAGGAAGACTTGCTGGTGAGCCTCATGGTGCTGTAGTTCCGGCGCAACCCGCAAAACGAAAGCCGCGCGGGAGCGGGGCTTTCGTGAGGCGATGATATTTACCGCTCGTGACGGCGCGACGCCAGGAGACCGGCAAGACCTAAACCGAGAAGCGCGAGCGTACCGGGTTCCGGAACAGGTCTGGGAACATTAGGACAAGCCGGGTCGTTCGGACCACCACAAGCGTTGAGGAATCCGCGAATCTCGCCGCCGGGAAACGTCACGGTATGGATGTTGAAGTAGGCTTGGCAGGCGAGCAGTCCCGCGGATAATGCCGCTTCCGCTGTAGCCACGGTGCCGCCGTTCGCCGTGATGAATCCCGCTCTGAATGTACTTGCGAGCGTGGTGTCGTTAGTATTTAAGAAGTACCCTGACGTGACGCCAAGAGGAAATCCGATGAATGACGTAACCTGAGTAGCTACCCCAGCATTTCCAGGAGGCGCGACGCAGCAATGAATGTGTGCGGCGGTGGTGGCGCCGCTCAATCCAGAGAACGATGCCTAGACGGTAAGCTGGTCAGCCACATCATCCAGGGTGACAAGGGCGATTCCGGTGCCTGGTGAACCAGTCGCCGGGTTTTCAAAGTTGCCGAGAAAGGCTGAGTATGTCACTGGCGCCGCGGACACGCTGGAAACCATCCCGCCCAATCCCAGTGCTGCCGCCAAAAGCAATCGTTGAATCTTCATGGTGTTCCTCCTATTAGATTACCCAAGCGGAAGCCTTTATGTTCAGACGATCGCGGGATAATTCACGACCTGAGCAATTATTGACCCAGATCGTGGAATCATGGGCTTAGCGCGATGTTGATCACGCACTGTAAAGATTCTCGACAGTGCCAGCCGTGCAGAACATTGCCCCACGAATCAGGAGAACGAAACAGAACGCTTGCGCGGTCAGGTTGCCTGGTGCGTCCCATAAAGGCCGAGTTAAGTTGTGTGCGATACAGCCCGCTTCACCCAAGCAGAGCGCTTCCGCTAACATGAGCGCCATATATCCCAAGGAGGATCCGCATGAGCACCGAGAAGAAATTTGCATCCCAGGCCGATACCGCCGACAAGAAAGCGAGCTTCGATAAGCTGAGCGAGCACGCCTATGCCTACACGGCGGAGGGAGACCCGAACACGTGCGTTGTCGTCGGGGACGATTGCGTCATGGTCATCGATACCCAGGCCACGCCGGTGATGGCGCAGGACGTGATTCGCCACATCCGGAAGGTCACGGACAAGCGCATCAAGTACGTGGTGATGTCGCACTATCACGCCGTGCGCGTGCTGGGCGCATCGGGTTACAACCCCGAGCACATCATCGCCAGCCGCGACACCTACGACTTGATCGGCGAGCGGGGTGCGCAAGATATGCAAAGCGAGATCGAGCGCTTTCCGCGTTTGTTTCGCGCCGTGGAATCAATCCCTGGGCTGACGTGGCCCACGCTTGTGTTCGAGAAGCGCATGACGCTCTGGCTCGGAAAACTCGAAGTGGAAATCCTGCAAGTGGGCCGAGGCCACACGAAAGGAGACACCATCGTGTGGTTGCCGCAAGAGAAAATTTTGTTCTCGGGCGACTTGGTGGAATACAACGCCACACCCTACGCGGGCGATGCTTACCTCACCGATTGGCCCGCCACCCTGGATGCGCTGGCAGCCATGAAGCCCGAGAAACTCGTCCCAGGCCGGGGTGCCACTTTGCAAACGCCCGCCCAAGTCAAAGCGGGGCTCGATGGCACACGCGCCTTCGTTACGGAGATGTTCGAGTCGGTGAAGCGTGGCGCCAAGGCTGGCAAGGATCTGCGCGCGGTGTACCAAGAAACTTACGCAGCCATGAAGCAAAAGTTCGGTCACTGGGTGATCTTCGATCACTGCATGCCGTTCGATGTTTCACGGGCCTATGACGAAGCGACGCAGTATCGCGATCCGCGCATTTGGACCAATGAGCGCGATATCGCTATGTGGAAATCGCTGGAGGCGTGAGGCGTGAGGCGCAAAAAGCAATGCAGCCCACTCCCTCTCCCCGTTTGCGGGGAGAGGGAGTGGGTGAGGGGCAACTCTTGGCGCTCGACCTTTTATCCCTGAATCCTGACCCCAGCTCCTAGCCCCCAGCCCTTAGCCCAAGATGCCGCTCAAACTCGAACCTAACTTCGGGCAGCCCGATGACTTCTACGAGGCGTTGACCGGCTTGCACGAGGGCCTCACACCCGAGCATAGCCAACTGGTGAATGCCAAGCTCATTTTGTTGCTTGCCAATCACATTGGCGATCTCTCGGTGTTGCGTGAAGCCATGGAGCGGGCACGCAAGGATGGCGGTTTGTAAATGAGCGCGCTGCCGCATGCGCAAGCGCTCGCGGAGAACTTCGATCTGCGTGACTTGCCCGCGGATTTCTACACTGACCCTTACCCCTATTACCGGGCGCTACGCGAACACGCGCCAGTGAAGCGCATGCCCGATGGGAGCTACTTTCTCACGCGCTTCGCCGACTGCCTCTTCGTCTACAAGAACCCGAAGCTATTCAGCTCCGATAAGAAGCGGGAGTTCAAGCAGAAGTATGGCGATTCGCCGCTTTACGAACATCACACCACGAGTTTGGTCTTCAACGATTCGCCGTTGCACACACGCGTGCGGCGCTTGATCGCTGGCGCGCTCACGCCGCGCGCCAGCGCGGACATGCAGCCCGGGTTGGTCACCTTGGTGGGCCAACTGCTGGACGACATCGCGGCGAAGAAAGAGGCGGATCTCATCGAGGATTTCGCATCGCGAATTCCCATCGAGATCATCGGCAACTTGCTCGGAGTGCCGTGCACGGAACGCGGTCCATTGCGGGAATGGTCGCTGGCCATCCTCGGTGCCCTCGAGCCCACGGTTACCCCCGCGGCCTTCGTGCGCGGTAACCGGGCCGTGGAGGAGTTTCTCGTCTACCTCGAAGGATTGATCGCGCACCGGCGCGAGCGTTCCGGCGACCCCGCGCGAGACGTACTCACCCGTTTGATTCAAGGCGAGATAAGTGGCGAGATGAGCGGCGAGCGCCTCACGGAAAAAGAGCTATTGCACAACTGCATTTTCCTGCTCAATGCCGGCCACGAGACCACCACCAATCTCATCGGCAACGGATTGGTACTGCTATCCCGGCATCCGGACCAGAGGGCGCGCCTCCTCGCGCAACCCGAACTCATCGAATCCGCGGTGGATGAAATCCTGCGTTACGAAAGCTCCAACCAACTTGGCAATCGCATCGCCACGCAAGCCACCGGGGTGGGCGCGGTGAGCATGGCGGCGGGAACCCAGATTACGCTGTGCATCGGCGCCGCCAATCGGGACCCTGCGCAGTTCCCTGATCCAGAACGCTTCGACATTGCTCGCGCGCCGAACCGCCACCTCGCCTTTGGCGCGGGCATTCATCATTGCGTGGGGTTGAATTTGGCCCGCCTCGAAGGAGAGGTAGCGATTTCAAGCTTCCTCGCGCGCTTTCCGCGCTATGAATTGGCGGGCGAATCTGTGCACGGCGGCCGGGCAAGGTTCCGGGGATTTTTGCACGTGCCTTGCAAGTTGGCCGGATAGTCTAATGTCTAGTGTTAGCGCCCATCGCCAAGGGAGCCCGGCCTAGTAGGTCCGCCAGGCGGTTGCTTTGAGGTGCGTTATCGCACTGCATGAGTTCCAGGTGACCGAAGGAGAATGGCGTGAGGTGCAGCAGGTCGCATACATGACTACCCAGCCGCGCGATGGCGTGCGGAATGGGAATGACCGGCGCCGGGGGGCGATGATTCGCCGCGCGCAAGGTGGACAGCAATTCGCGCATCGTCATGGCACGAGGGCCTCCGAGTTCCACCGTTCGCAAGTCCTCGCGTCCTCGTAGTTGCGCGAGCCCAGCGATAGCCTCTCCAAGATCGCTTACCGCCAGCGGGGAGATACGGCCCGTGGCGCTGGCGGGGACGAAATGGATGGGCCAGGAAGCCAGTCTACGCAACCATGCCGCGCCGTAGCCTCCTTCGCCATCCAGGAGAGAAGGCCGCACGATGGTGTAATCCCCGCCAGCCCTGGCCACGGCGGCCTCGCCGTGCAATTTGGAAGTAATGAATCCGCTGCGAGCATCCGGGCGTAGCCCGAGAGCGGATACATGGATGAAGCTGGGCACGGCATAACGCACGCACGCGCTGGCCAGTGCCGCGGGAGCCATGTGGTGGACACGTTCGTAGGTTTCATGCGGCCGCGTGAGGTGAAAGCGCTCGCGAAGAATGCCCACGCAGTTGACCACCGTATCCGTTCCGCGGAGCAATTGCCGCCAATCCAATATATCGGCCAACTGCTCGTGATGCGCGACTCGCATCTCGCAATGCCGTGCATGCGCGGGCAGTTTGCGCGATGAGCTCCGGGGATGACGGCTGCCGATGATCACGTCGTGTCCGCGCGCAAGCAGCGCGGACACGACGTGGCGGCCGATGAAACCGGTCCCGCCCAGGACGAGAGCGTTCACGGGCTGGCTAGACGAACTTTACCTCCAAGGTGCCGAGCGTCTCTACTTCGATCACATAGTGCTCGCCGGCCTTGACCCAGATGAGATCGGCGATGCTGCCGGTGGAGACAAACTCGCCACGCTTCAAGGTGCGGCCTAGTTGCGAGTAGGTGTTGGCGATCCACACCATGGCGTTGAGCGGATCGCCCAGGATGTTGCTGGCGGTGCCGCGAGAAATTTCGCTGCCATCCCGGCGTATGGTACCTGTCAGTTTGGGCATATCGAGGGAACGCCAATCTGCGTGCGGTTCTCCGAGGATCACGCCCGCGTCGAGGGTATCGTCGGCGATCAGGGTGGGAATATGGATGCGGGCCAGATCCTCGTATCGGTTGTCCACGATTTCCATGGAGATCATGCAGGCGTCGATGGCGGCGGTGAGATCAGCGCGCTCGTAAGGCAAGGCGCGAGGAGCCAAGTGGTGGCCAAAACGAAAGGCGATCTCGCATTCCAATCCGGGGCGGATGAAGTCCGCTACTGGCAGTTCCACGCCTGTGCGCCATACCGTCTTGGCGTAGACAGTTCCGGCGCACGGATGTCCCACACCGAGCTTGCGCTGAATGGCGGCATTGGTGGCGCCGATCTTGTGGCCCGCCACGGCGCCAAGGGATTGCGCGAGGATGCGCTGCGCTTGTGCCTGCACCGCGTAACCTTCCGCCACATCCTTGGGGCCTGTCCCCTGGGCCAAGTTTGGCAATGGAATGCGGTTCAAACGGTGGCGCACGATAAGCTGCGCGGCTTCGTGTAATGAGGAAGTTTCCATTTCGGTCGTCCTGGGTTGGTAAAAGGTAGGCTAATATTGTTTTGAAGTCCGCGCTATCTTTCTGGAGAGGAAATGATTAGAAAAATACTGTTTGTTCTAGGCATCGCGAGCGTGCTCGCATGGGGACCGCCGTCTTTCGCGGCGAATGAGAATGATGGCCGTAAGTGCGCTGACGATGAAGAGCGCGAGGGCGATATTTGCTATCCGCGTTGTAAAGACGATGGCTATACCCGGTACGAGGGCGATGGTGACGAGTGCCTGCAAATCTGCCCGCCCCATTCTCAGGACCATGGCTCTGTGTGCCTCACGGGGCCGGCGCAGCTTCGCAAAAAGCATTTCAAGCGCGGACCGGGCCGGCCCTTGACCTAGGCGCCTAAGCAAGAGCACCTGGGAAGGGCAGGAAACATCTCGCGTACCCGCACCGTCGTGGCACTCGGGGCGGCGCAGACCCTTGCCTGGGCATCGTCTTATTACTTACCAGCTATTTTGGCCGTGCCCATGGCGCGAGACCTCGGCGTCCCGGCCTTGACGGTGTACGCAGCCTTCTCCTGCGCCTTGGTGGTTTCGGCACTGCCCGGACCCTACGTGCGATCGACCGTTGGGGCGGAAGGCCGGTTTTGGTGCCCACCAATCTTGCCTTTGCAGCCGGCCTGGCGGCGCTGGCCCTGGCGCAAAATTCCGTGGGTCTGTTCGCGGCCTGGGCCATCATCGGACTTGTCATGGGGTGCGGTTTGTACGAAGCCGCGTTCTCGGCAATCGTGCGGCTCTATGGCCATGATTCACGCAACGCCATAACAGGCATCACGCTCATCGCGGGGTTTGCCAGCACCATTGGTTGGCCGCTCTCGGTTCTTCTCGAAGGGCAATGGGGATGGCGCGGTGCCTGTCTCGGCTGGGCGGCGCTGCACATCGCGCTGGGCTTGCCGCTCAATTCGCTGTTGCCGCGTGCACGATCCATCGCTTCACCGCATCAGGTGGCGGCCGGGACGGCGCAGCCTGCACGCGCTCCCGCCCGCGCGAGCGCGCTAACGTACGTTGTCTTGGCTTTCGTGTTCGCGGCCACGTGGTTTATCAGCACGGCCATGGCCGCGCACCTGCCGCACCTGTTGCAAGATGCCGGTGTGACCTTCGCCGTGGCGGTGGGCGTGGCGGCTTTGGTGGGGCCCGCTCAAGTGGCAGGGCGCTTGCTCGAATTCGGGCTGTTGCGTGCCGTGCACCCGTTGCTTTCGGCACGGCTCGCCGGGCTCGCCCATCCCGCCGGTGTGTTGGTGTTATTGCTGGGAGGTCCGCCCGCAGCCACGCTATTCGCGGTGTTGCACGGCGCTGGCAATGGCATCCTCACCATCGCCAAGGGGACGCTGCCGCTGGCGATATTTGGGGCCCACGGCTACGGCGCCAGGCAAGGCTGGCTGATGATGCCGGCCCGGGTTGCACAAGCGCTGGCGCCCTTCATCTTCAGTCTTGCATTGACGCGCTGGGGAGTTGGCTCCCTATGGCTATCGGGTACCCTGGGACTTTTGGTTTTTATTGCGCTGATGTGCTTACCCAGA
>SHXO01000090.1 GCA_009693245.1 Betaproteobacteria bacterium
CGGATTATCCGAATCCAATGGTAGGCATGCGAGGCGGCAAATAAGCGCTCAATAGTTACGCTAGGCGCCCCTCTTCGTACTTCCGTGACGCTCCGAATGCATTTCTGGATTGCGCCGGAATGATTCATCGCGGACTCACCCTCCATTTTTCAACATACCAGGGAACCTAAAAGTACATCATTGCATGGCGCATTGCCGCTAGCGTCGCCCGGCGATGACGGCGGGGGGCCAATCCAAGGGCTGAAAATAGTCTAAGTCTCTGTTTCGGCTTGTCCACAAGGGACCTAGCACGGTAAGTGCAATAGGGCGAGGCAGCACAAAGCAACAAAATAAAAAAGTGGGGCGATCACCCGCGGATGGAGGCAAGACCTAATACCTTGCACACGCCAATTATGCGAATGAACTCCACGCTGGTGATTAATCCGAAGGGGGGGTCGGGAAAGACGACCGTTACGACAAGTCTCGCAAGCTATTTTGCCGCGAAGTCCATTCCCGTCACCATCATGGACTATGACCCACAGGGATCGAGCCTCAACTGGCTGCGCCAGCGGGATCCCTCCCGAAGCCGCATCCACGCCGCCAACGCCGCACCGCAACGCGGCAACCGCCTACGCGGCATCTAGATGCATGTCCCAGAGGGAACACAACAGCTCATCATCGATGCGCCCGCCGGCGCTTCCGGGCTCCTCCTCCAGGAATTGCTTTCCCGGGCCGACTGTATTGTGGTCCCGGTCGCGCCGTCGGCCATCGACATTCACGCCACGGCGAACTTCATCCGCGACTTGCTTCTCACGGGCCGCATCCGCATTCGCAACATTCGGTTGGCGGTAGTGGTCAACAAAGTGCGCAAGTCCATGCCTACCTACGAGCCCCTGGAGCGTTTCTTGAAGTCCCTCAATCTGCCTTTGCTCACCCGCCTGAGCGATTCGGATGTTTTCCTGCAGGCGGTGGAAACGGGCATGGGGGTGTTCGAAATGGAATCCGGGGCGGCCGAGCGCGAGCAATTCCGCCCCGTGGCCGAATGGGTGGAGGGTCATCAACCGCCCAAGCTGGCCGGGGCGGACCCAAAAATCGTTCCGATCCTCAGCCGTCTACGCCGTCCCGCCGATATCGCTGACCTTGGATAAATCACTCTATGAAACTACTACACGCTAGTGCCGCCGCTTTCCTTGCCAGCACCCTCTTCATTTTGCCCGCGGCCGCGGCCGGAGATAGGGCAGACGCCTGCCGCACCGACGTGGCGAAACTTTGCAAGGACGTGAAGCCGGGTGGCGGGCGCATGCTCCAATGCATGAAGCAACACGAGTCCGAATTATCGGCGCCCTGCAAGGAGCGCATGGCGCAGGGTAAGAAACGCGCCGAGGAATTCAAGGAAGCCTGCAAGTCCGACGCCGAGAAGCTCTGCAAGGACACCCCGAAAGGCCTGGGAAATGTGATTCGCTGCCTAGCCAGTCACAAACCCGAGCTCTCTTCGTCATGCCAGCAAAAAATCGCCGAGGCACAAAAGAATCACCCCTGCAGCAAGGACGCCGAGCGGCTTTGCAAGGACGTCAAGGTGGGAGATGGCCGCATGGCGCAATGCATGAAGAGCCACAAGAAGGATCTCTCGCCCGCATGCAAGTCCAGCCTGCAAAAACGCCACGCCAAGGCCACGGGCTATCTACGGTCTAGCCGTCCGCCTCACCCCTCATCCGCCCCGGATGGCGGGCACCAAATGCACCTCGCTATCCGGGCCAATGGGGGCAAACCATACGTCCTGGAAAATCTCCCCGTCGATGGCAATAGCGTAGCCGTCATGCTCCAGATGGGGAGCGAGCGCCGGATAGCGCTCGCCCAGCATCCGTAGCAATTGCTTCACATCTCGCGCCGCCACCTCCACTTCAGCCTCCCCGCCCGCGAGATTCTTCAAGGTGCCGGTGAGGATGACCAGAGCCAAGACCTTGCGCCCTACCCTCCCCGCTGGCTGTCGATCGCCGCGAGCACGCGCGGCGGCGACATGGGCAGGTCGGTAAACCGGTAGCCCGTGGCGTTGGACACCGCGTTGGCGATGGCTGCCATGGGGGGCACGATGGGCGTCTCCCCCACCCCGCGTACGCCATAGGGGTGGCGGGGGTTGGGAACTTCGACGATGACCGTATCGATCATGGGCACGTCGGAACACACCGGAATACGGTAATCGAGGAAGCCCGGGTTTTCCAGGCGGCCCTTGTCGTCGTAAATGTATTCCTCGTTTAGCGCCCAACCTATGCCTTGCACCGCGCCGCCTTGCATCTGGCCTTCCACGTAGCTGGGATGCACGGCCTTGCCCGCATCTTGAATCGCGGTGTAGCGCAAGATGGTGACCTTGCCCGTTTCGGGATCCACCTCGACGTCCACTAAATGAGTTGCCAAGCTCGGTCCCGCGCCCGTGGCATTGATGGCGGCATTGCCGACGATGGGGCCGCCGGTCTTGCCAGCCGTTTTGGCCAGATCCGCGAGCGATAGCGACTTGTCCTTGCCCTCGCCCAATAAGCGGGCGCGCCCTTCAACCCATTCCACTTCCTCGGCTGACACTTCCCAGATTTTCGCGGCGCGGCTGCGCAATTGCTTGATGACATCGCGCGCGGCTTCCACCACCGCCATGCCGCTGGAGAACGTAACCCGGCTACCGCCCGTGAGGAAGTTAAATCCCAGGGAACTGGTGTCGCCGATGATCGCGTGCACCTGCTCCATGGGAATGCCCAGTTCCTCGGCCGCCATCATGGACAGGGATGCACGCGAACCTCCGATGTCTGGCGTGCCCAGCACCATGGCCACGCTGCCATCTTCGCCCACATTGAGCGTGGCGCAGGTTTCCCCGCCGATGTTGAACCAGAACCCCGAGGCCACGCCACGGCCCTGGTTGGCCTTGAGCGGCGCCCGGTAGTGCGCATGGGCCTTCGCCGCTTGTAGCGTCTCCACCAAGCCGATGGGGCCCAGTTTCGGCCCGTAAGGCGCGCGGGTGCCTTCCTTGGCGGCATTCTTCAAACGAAACTCGACAGGGTCCATGCCGATCTTCTTGGCGATTTCGTCGATCACGCCTTCGACGGCGAACTCCGAGATGGGCCCGCCCGGTGCGCGGTACGCCGCCACCTTGGGCCGGTTCACCACCACGTCGAAGCCGACGATGCGCACGTTCTCCAGATCATAAGGCGCGAAGGCACACATGGCGCCGGGCTGCACCGGTGAGCCCTGGAACGCACCCGCCTGGTACTTCAGCAACGCCTCCGCCGCGGTGATGCGCCCATCTTTCGTCGCACCCACCTTCACCCAAATCTTGGCACCCGACGTGGGTCCGCTGGCGCGGAACACTTCCGTGCGGGACATGGTCATTTTCACGGGCTGGCAAGCCTTGCGCGAGAGCGCCAGCGCCAGGGGCTCCAAGTACACCACGGTTTTTCCGCCGAACCCGCCACCGATTTCCGACGCGGTGACGCGCAAATTCGAAACTTCCATTCCCAGGAGCTTGGCGCAGAAGGCACGCACGATGAACTGTCCTTGCGTGGTGCACCACAGTTCCGCTTTGCCATCCTCCGATACGCTGGCCAGGCACGCGTGCGGCTCTATGTAGCCTTGGTGCACGGGCTTCGTCGTGAATTCGCGTTCGACGATGACGTCGGCCTTGGCAAACCCGGCTTCCAAATCGCCGAATCCGAACTCCACGCGCTTGGCGATGTTGGACGGCATCGCGGGCTTGGGTTCCACGCCAATGGTGTACATGTCGTCGTGCAGCAAGGGTGCATCTGGTTCCATGGCCTTGGAGACGTCCATCACGTGGGGCAGCACTTCATATTGCACATCGATCAGCGCCAGCGCGTGCGCCGCCACCGCGTCGCTCACGGCCGCCACGGCGGCCACGGCGTGCCCTTCATACAGGGCTTTCTCGCGCGCCATCACATTGCGCGTCATGTCCTTGAAGTTCACCATCATCTCGCCCGCGGGAATGAACTCCGAAGGCAGATCGCACAGATCGGCGCAGGTGATCACCGCTTTCACGCCCTTCAGGGCTTGCGCCTTGGACACATCGATGGACTTGATGCGAGCATGCGCGTGCGGGCTGCGCAGAACTCTTCCGATCAGCATGTTGGGCACATGGATATCGGCGCCGAATTTGGCGCGCCCTGTCACCTTGTCCACGCCATCGGGGCGAAGAGGGCGAGTACCGACGATTTTCAAGTTCTTCTGGGTCACTCCTGGTACGGTCATGTCGTTCATCGTGTCGCTCCTGTATTAAGCCGTTCTCATCACAACGGCGGCATCCATCACCGCGCGCACTATCTTGTCGTATCCCGTGCAACGGCACAGGTTACCGGCTAGCCAATACCTCACTTCGGTTTCCGTGGGGTTGGGTTTCTTCGCAAGCAAGGCTTTCGCCGCGATCAAAAATCCCGGCGTGCAGATGCCGCACTGTAGCGCGGCGTGCTCGAGAAACTTCTGCTGAAGGGGATGCAGTTCATCGCCCTTGGCCATGCCCTCGATGGTTTCCACGCTGCGCCCTTGGGCCTCGGCCCCGAGCACGAGGCACGCGCACACTAGGCGGCCATCGAGCATCACACTGCACGCTCCGCAATCGCCCGAGCCACAGCCTTCCTTGCTACCGGTCAAATACAGCTCATCGCGTAGTACGTCGAGCAGAGTCTGTTCCGTGCCGCAGAGGAACTCCACGGTATCCCCATTCACGGTAGTCGTTACATGTTGCTTTGCCATTTTTCCTCGGTCTCCCTTATTTCCCGGCGGCGCGTTCAAGCGCGATCTTGGCGGCCCGGCGGGCCAATACGCCCGCCACCTTGATGCGGTAGGCGATGGTGCCGCGCTTGTCGTCGATCGGTTTGCATGCGGCACTCGCGGCAGCGGCCAGGGCCTTGAGTGCGGCATCGTCCACGCGCGTTCCGATGAGCGCCTTGGCACCGGCAGCCACGAGGAGCGGTGTAGGTGCCACGGCACCCAGGCCCACTCTCGCATGCGTGCACACGCCCTGCGCATCGAGCGCGAGCGACACGCCCACGCCCACCACGGCGATGTCCATCTCGGTGCGAGGAATGAAGCGCAAGTACGCATCCCCCGCCCTGCCCGTGGGTTTCGGCAAGCGGAACCCCATGATGAACTCACCGCGCGCCAGCGCGTTGCGGCCCGGTCCCGTGATGATTTGCTCCACAGGCACTTCGCGCTCGCCTTGCGCACCCGCCACCTCGCACACCGCTCCGGCGGCGATGAGTGCCGGTACGCTATCGGCCGCCGGCGAGGCGTTGCACAGATTCCCGCCCAGTGTCGCGCGCCCTTGAATTTGGGTAGAGCCGATGAGCTGCAATGCTTCCACCACGCCCGGCCACGCTGCTGTGAAGCCTGCATGCTCGCCGATTTCGGCGCAAGGCGTGGCCGCGCCGATGCGCCAGCCGCGGGCGTCGCTCTCGATGCCACGTAGCCGCGGCACGGCTTTCAAATCCACCACCATGCGTGGCGCGACAAATCCCGTGCGCAGTTTTACCAGTAGATCCGTACCGCCCGCGAGTCCGTAGGCGCCATCTTGTGCCAGGAGCCCGGCGGCGTCCTTGGCGGTAGTTGGTGATCGATAGTCCATGGGTACAGCGCTCTCCTCTTAGTTGCTTCTCAATCGGTCAAACCAGCTTTTTAACCCAAACGGCCGTGTCGTGGAACACCGCGCCGCCATTGGGCCAGCCCGGATCCGCGCTGGTCAAGGCGTTGATTCCGATTCCATTCTCGAAATACTCATTGGGCCAGATGCCTTCCACCACGACCACGCCGCGCTGCTGGCCGCCTTGCGGCTTTACATGCACGATCACGGTCCCTCGCTCATTGCCCAGTTGCACGCGCTCGTCCTGCGCGACGCTTAGGGCCGCGCAATCCTCCGGGTGCAAGAGTACCGTAGGACGGCGCTCTCGTTTCACCGAACTCGGTGTTTCCGTGAAACTCGAGTTCAGGAAGGTGCGCGCAGGTGCCGCCACCAAGCGGTAGGGTTTTTCGGTGGTGGCGTTGTCGATGACATTCTGATGATCGGGCAACACCGGCATTTCCTCCCAACGGCCGCCGAAGCGCTTCCAGTCGCCCTTGAAGTGAAACTTGCCATCCGCCGTATCGAAACCATCCAGGAAGTGCATCTTCTCGAATGGATACACGAAATCCTGGCCGCCGCGCTTGTAATTGGTTTGCGCGTCCCACATACCGGATGTCCGCAACGTCGCATCCATGATTTCCCACGCACTCATATGGAATCCAGGATGTTCCGCGCCCAGCCGCTTGGCCAGTTGGCAGATCACATAGTGGTTCTCGCGCGCCTCGCCCGGCGCTTCCACGACTTTGCGCGCAACCTGGAACGACGTGTGGCCGCTGGCCGTGTAGAAGTCATCGTGCTCCAAAAAGGTCGTCGCGGGCAGCACGATATCGGCGAACGCGGCAGTCTGCGTCATGAATTGCTCGTGCACGCAGGTGAAAAGGTCTTCGCGCGCGAGCCCCGCGTGCACCTTATGCAATTCCGGACACACCATGGCCGGGTTGGTGTTCTGAACCAGCAAGGCCGTAACCGGCGGACCGCCCTTCAGCGCGTCGGCGTCACCCGTGAGAATAGGGCCTAGGCGCGATTGGTCGAGATCTCGCACCGAGGTATCCACCTTGTCCAGACCTTCGATCAACGTGCGGTTGAGCGGATAAATCCCCGTATGGCCATAGAGCGCCCCACCGCCTTTATGCTGCCAAGCCCCGGTTACGGCCGGAAGGCATGTGACCGCGTGCATGTTGGCCGCCCCGTTGCGCGAGCGCGAAAAGCCGTGATGGCAACGGATGAAACTGCTGCGAGCGCGCCCATACATGCGGGCGAATTCGGTGATGGTCTCGGCCGGCAACCCGGTGATAGCCGATGCCCATTCGGGTGTGCGTGTCTTCAGATGAGCGGCCAGTTCATCTGGGCAGTCCGTGTAACGGCGCAGATAATCCCAGTCGGCAAAGCCTTCCGCGAACAACACGTGCATGACGCCGCAGGCCAGCGCACCATCCGTCCCTGGCCGTATGGCCAGGTGCAGATCCGCCTTCTCCGCGGTTCCCGTGCGATAGGGATCCACCACCACCAGCTTGGCGCCGCGCTTCTTGGCGGCCATGGCGTGCTGCATCACGTTGACTTGCGTGTTGACCGGGTTACCTCCCCAAATGACGATCACATCGGCGTGCTCCGCCGCTTCTCGTAAATCCACCCCGCGCTTGCTACCCACCCCGGCCAGCCAGCCGCTGTCGGAAAGCGCCACGCAAATGGTGGAGAACCAGCGAGAATACTTCATGGCGTGGCGCAGGCGCTGAATACCGTCGCGTTGAACCAGCCCCATGGTGCCCGCGTAGAAATAAGGCCAAACAGTCTCACTACCGTGCTGCGCGGCCTTCTGGATCAAGGCTTCGGCCGTGCGGTCCAGGGCTTCATCCCAGGATATGCGCTTCCATTGCTTGCTGCCCTTGGGCCCCGTGCGTAGCAAGGGGTGCGTGAGCCGGTCCGGGTGATGCTGGCGCTCGGCATAGCGCGCCACCTTCTCGCAGATCACCCCAGCGGTGTAGCTATTCCGCTGCGAGCCGCGCACGCGCCCAATGGTGCGCGCGTCCACGATCTCCACGTCCAGCGCGCACGTGCTGGTGCAATCATGAGGGCAAACCGAAGGCAGGATTCGAAGGGGAGCGTTCATGGAGGCGGCTCGAAACGACGTAAGCTGAAACGTACCACATTGAGGAGCGCGGAGAAAGTTACCCTTGATAGGTTATCCTCGCTTTTCAGCAAGAAACTGTATCTCTCAATACACCCGCCAAGGACCTCCCATGATTCACGTTATCGCCACCATCGATCTCGCACAGGGCACGCGCGAGGCGTTTCTTACCGAATTCCGTAAGTTGATTCCCGATGTTCGCGCCGAAGCGGGCTGCATCGAGTACGGTCCGGCCATCGATACCGAGACCGGCATTCCAACCCAAGCCAAGGTGGGTGCCGATAAGGTTGTGGTAATCGAAAAATGGGAGAGCGTCGCCCATCTCAAGGCCCATTCCGTGGCCCCCCATATGCAGGCCTACCGGGGGCGCGTCAAGGACTATGTGAAGGGAATGGAGTTGCGGGTATTGAGTCCAGCATAACGGCGTGCGCCCCCGCAACTTCGCCAGTTGCGCTCACTTATCGCGCTTGCTTTCGCCCTCGATGGCGGGGCGCTCCGGCGCTCCCTCATGAATCTCGTGGTATTCCGTGGTCTCGATGATGACATCGCGCCGCGCCCGGCGTAGCGAGCGCGTCTTCCACCAGAGATAGCCCAAAATCACAACGGCCGCCACCAGAACAATGGCGAAGATTACAACGGAAAATACGAACGCAAGCACCAGCACCGCGGTGCCGGTCACGATTCCGACGATGCGGCTCAACATGGTTGTTGCCTGCCTCATGCGTCCTCCCCATCCCAGCGTGCTTGTGCCCCGAATCTCGCCAGAACTGGTTCGCTCGCGGGTCCCGCCAAGGCGGCCACCTTGGTCAAGGCATCGGCGATCATGCAAGTGCGAGCGGCGACTGTCACACTGCCGCGACCACGCCAGCGCTGGCCCCGGACGGGATCCATGATGCAGCCAATGGGTTGCTCCAAACGGTCCGGGCTGGCTTCCTCGCAGCTTGACGTGGCCATGGCGCCGCAACGCAGTTGCGCTACAGGTACCAAGCCCTGTCCGTGGCGCAAATGAATGACCTCGGGTTCTCGCCCGAAGCGGCGCAAGTCGCCACCCGCGTTCACCGTGGCGTCCGTGCATCCGCCCCGGCGCAACGCGTGGATGGCTTGGTCCACGGCGAAGCCCTTGGCAATGCCTCCCAGGTCTAGAAGCATGGGCTCCTCGAAGAACACGCGGCCATTGCTCAGTAATTTGAGGTGCCGCCACCGGCGCCATTCGGGCAATCCGTTGCCATGTCCGGGGAGCAGACCGCATTCGACCAACAGCGGCGCTACCGTGATGTCGAACAGTCCGCCGCTGGCCACACTGACTTGCGTCGCACGCTTTAACACCGCATAGGTCCATGGATGCACGCTCTGCGGTTTCCGGGATGCGTCGCAATTGAGGCGGCTCAGCTCGCTATCCTCCGCGTGAAAACTCATCAGTTGGTCCACCTGTTCCACCGCCGCGAGCGCATCCTCCACGGCTTGGCCAGCTTTGTTCTCATCCTCGGCACGCGCCACGATTTGCAACATCGTCCCCATGGCGGGACGCGCGCGGCGAATTTCAGTGGAGGACAACTTGGTGGAGAAAAAGCAGCCGCTTGATGCCGTTGGCCATGCTATTGCTGGACATGGTGCCACCGCTGACGTTCACGATATCGTTACCCACCTTGAGCGGGTCCGCCGTGGTTTTGCCCACGAATTGGTCCCGCCACTTGAGTTCCTTGACGTGGCCGCCCCAGGCTTCGCGGTACTCGATGACCTGAAACTGGCGCAAGGTGCCTTCGGGATTGATACCCACCGCATAGGTGATTAGCTCGTGTTTACCGATCACCTGGTCGATGATGAACCAGCCAAGGAACTTCCCGCCCGCCATGGCCTTCCAGACCGGCTGTTTCAACATTCGCGTTTTCACGCCGGAGAGTTCTTCGATGCGATGGCTCTGGTCCGGCGTGAGATCAACAGGATGGGGAATGAATTCCTGCGCCTGCGCGAAGATCAGACTTCGCGCCTGGTCAACGCTCATGTACTGAGCGGCGATGCATTGAGGAGTAGCGCCAGAAAATACAATGGCGGGGGCAAGCCAGCGGATGTCGAGCGTCATGCGAACTTTCGGTAACAGCGCGTACGCTTAGAGAGCACAGAGCCCTCATGCCGGCACCCGCTAATTTCTATAGTGACCGGCGCTGGTCCAGGGCTGAACCAGAGCCGCGGAATAAAGTGACTTCTACTTCTTTTTCCCGGCGGCCGGTTCCGCCGGCTTTGCGGCCGCCCCGCCAGAGGACACCGGTCCCGAAACCACTTTCTTATCCTGCTTGGGTTTCTTCGCTTCCTTATTGCTTCGCATTTGGCCCTTAGCCATTTGAGCACTCCTTAAAGTATGCGCATCCCCATGGCTAGCAGGGGAGTCCGGATGCGCGGTTGGACACCCCCGTCTGGCTGCGCTGGGAGCGCGAATACTGCCCAGTACCGCGGCTCTACTCGCGCTTCTCCGCGTACGCCAAACGTGGCCGGGCGCAACTATACACCCGGTGCGCCTGTGTCCGGAATACGTGCTCGCCCGCTTGCCCCTGGAGCACGGCGAATCGCTGAAGTTGAGTTAACGCGCCACCGCCGCGAGAACCTCGAGTTCCCGCAGTGCCCAGTCGTACTCCATGAAATCCGTCACCCCTGTTTCCACCGCGGCGCTAAAGCTCTGGCGAGCGAGATCCTTCTCGCCCTTGGTCAAATAATACTGCCCCAAGTAGAACTGCACTTCGCACTGAAGCATGAGGTACGCGCGCGGATTCGCGGCGTCCGCTTGCGCCAAATACTGTTGGGGCGATATCGAACCCTTGAGCAGCTCGGCTACGGGCACAGGCCATTGGCTGCGATCTTGTCCGCTGGGCGCGGTGATATTTAGGGGCGAAGCTTTGCCCGCGCGCTGGGCAGCGAGGCTGACCCACAGCATCGAGTAAACCATCCCTTCCTGGTCCGCGCTGCGAGAAGCTTGCAGGAAAAAACCTTCCGCCGGTGCATAGTCTCCCCTGTAGAAGGCCGCTCGCCCTTTTTCTCGCAGGGCGCTGAAATTGGTTCGGTCCAGCCCCAGCACCATCTCCAAATCCGTGTCCGCCTTGGAGAATTCCCTGGCGCGCAAGTAGGCGATGGCACGGTCCTGGTAATACTGAGGGTTGAATCCGTCGATCTCGATGGCATTGCTGAAATCCTCGATAGCCTTGTCGTAGACCAGGAGATGACTCTGGTTTACCCCTCGCGCCCGATAAGCCGCCGCCAAACGCTGGCCCTGAAATTGTCCTGACTCGATCTCACGGGACGCGGCCTCAACACCGGATTGAAACCCCGAGCGCATTATTTGTTTCGCGCGCACCAGGGATGTTTGGTCCGGTGCCGCGAAACCAGGTGCGGCAATCATCATCCCGCACAGGACAACCGCCCGAATCACTATTCGCCAGTTCGCCACGAAGAATCTCCTTTTTCCAGAGCCAGCGCTCCTAACGGCCACGCCAGGGCAAACATAAGAAGCTTAGCGATGTTGCGCGGGCTTAGGGTGCCCGTATCGCTTTACGCGAATGTCGGCTTGCGCCTTGTGTCCCGCGAAGCCCTCCAGCGCGCACAAGCGTGAGCAGTACTCGCCGATCATCGCGGAGGCCTCCGGCGTCACCTTCTGATAAGTGCAAGTCTTCAGGAATTTCCCAACCCAGAGGCCGCCCGTGTAACGCGCCGCCTTGCGCGTGGGCAAGGTGTGATTGGTACCGATGACCTTGTCGCCGTAGGAAACGTTGGTTTCCACGCCCAGGAACAGCGCGCCATAGTTGGTCATGTGCCGAAGAAAGTAATCCGGGTCCTTGGTCATCACCTGCACATGCTCGGAAGCAATTTCATCGGCCACCCGCACCATTTCCTCGTACGTGTCGCACAGGATGACTTGTCCGTAATCGCGCCACGCCGCGCCCGCCGTCGCGCCTGTCGATAGAATCTTCAGTTGGCGCTCGACCTCCGCCATGGTATCGCGCGCCAATTTTTCCGAATTGGTTAGCAAAATGGCAGGCGAGTTAGGGCCGTGCTCCGCTTGTCCCAGCAAATCCGTGGCGCAGATTTCGCCGTCCACTGTTTCGTCGGCAATCACCAGCGTTTCCGTTGGACCGGCGAATAGATCGATGCCCACGCGTCCCGCCAACTGGCGTTTGGCTTCCGCCACGTAGGCATTTCCTGGCCCCGCCACCAAATCGCAAGCCTTGATCGTGGCCGTCCCCATGGCCATGGCGCCGATGGCCTGCACACCGCCCAGGCAGTAGATCGCATCGGCTCCGGCGAGATGCATAGCCGTCACGATTGCAGGCGCGGGTTTACCTTGAAACGGCGGCGCGCAGGCGATCACGTTCTTCACGCCCGCCACCTTCGCCGTGAGGATGGTCATGTGCGCGGAGGCCAGCAGCGGGTATTTGCCCCCTGGAACATAACAACCCACGCTATTCATGGGAATGTTCTTGTGGCCCAAAATTACGCCCGGCAGCGTCTCCACCTCCACGTCGCGCAATGCGTCCTTCTGAATGCGGGCAAAGTTCCGAATCTGCGTTTGCGCGAACCGGATATCGTCCAGATCGCTCGCGGACATTTGCTTCACGCACGCGTGAACCTCCTCCTCGCTCAGACGGAAATTCTTGGGCTCCCATTGATCGAATTTGCGTGAATACTCTCGCACCGCCTCGTCGCCGCGCTTCTCGATATCCGCCAGCACGCCTTCCACCGTCTGGCGAACCCGCGCCACGTCGGCGGCGTCCTGCTCGGCACTGATGCCCTTTTTGATGTAACGAATCATTGAGCTTCCTAGATCGTATAAGTAGAGGAGTCGCGAGGGATTATAAGTGCCTCACGCAGCTGGCCGGATGTCCTGGCCCGTACGTATACGGATTGAGGAGGACTCCTTCGAATGGCACGCCGTGAACGCCAGCATTCACGGCATTCGCTTGGTTACCAGTGCAATTGACATGCTCAAAGTCGGCGCCTCTTACCATGTTGGGATATCGATCGGCGGTAGCGGCCGGTTCCCTTGCACCGCCGAGGTCCGGCGGCTGGGCGAGCGCGGCGCCGGGATGGAAACCAGCCAGAAAGCACGACAGCGTGAATTGGCCAGATGAGACTTAAGGGCACCTCTAATAATCACTTTTCTACGACGGATCTCTTACCGCGTTAGCGAAATGAGTTTCATTCTCGGCCAGGTGACCTTCAGCCGGGTTATTTCGCGCCTTTCAAGGCGTTTTGCGAGCCTCTTCACTGGCTTTGTATCAA
>SHXO01000091.1 GCA_009693245.1 Betaproteobacteria bacterium
GAAAGTAGGTCATCGTCAGGGTACTTACCCAAAAAAGCCCAACCCAAAAGGTCGGGCTTTTTTATTTGGGCCGGCCGGTCAATGGAAATCCCGCGAAGCCGTCGTAAGCTGGCCGAATAACTCCCGGTAATCCACCAGGCGCCCCGCGATGAGGTGCACGACTTCGCCTTCGCGTTCGACGATGCCATGCACCCCTAATAAATTGGTGCCGAGCAGGACGCGGCGCTGGTGCAGCGCCACGGCATTCCACACGATCACGTTGGTCATTCCCGTTTCATCTTCCAGCGTGACAAAGATCACCCCGCTGGCCGTACCTGGCCGTTGCCTGCCTATCACCAATCCCGCCGTGCGGGCCAGGCTCTTGTGCGGCAGTTGCCGGATCTCAAGAGCTGTACGCATTTTCAGCTTGTCGAACCGGGGGCGTAACAAGGCCATCGGATGACGGCCCAGGGTGAGTCCGAGTGCCGAGTAATCGGCGGCGAGATCTTCCGCTTCGCTGGGGGCTCCGAGAGCAGGTTGGTGGTCGGCGATGGATGTTTCCTTGAGAAGAGGAGGACGCCAATCGATGCCCGCCACCAGCCATGCGGCTTGATGGCGGTGTTTGGCAAAGCCGGTGAGCGCACCGCCCGCCGCCAGGGCATTTATGTCGTGGGTGCCAAGCCCGGCGCGGCGTGCCAGCGCTTCGAAAGCCAGCGCGGCTTGGGCGTGTTCGATTCGTTGCGCCAGTTGGCGAACTTCCACCCACTTTCGCCCGCCGCTTTCCGATAATCCCTTGATCATGCGCAGCCCAAGGCGAAGCGCGAGGCCGCCGTTCGCGCCGGTTTCCAACGAACAATCCCAATCGCTATGCATGACACAGACGGGTAGCACCGTGACCTGGTGCCGTTGCGCATCTTGCACCAGCTGTGCCGGCGCATAAAACCCCACGGGCTGGCTGTTGAGCAAGGCGCACGTGAAAGCAGCGGGTTCGTGGTACTTGAGCCAAGCGGAGAGGTAGACCAGTAACGCGAAGCTGGCGGAATGGGACTCCGGGAATCCGTACTCGCCGAAACCCAGAATCTGCCGGTAGATGCGCTCGGCGAACTCCTCCGAGTAACCGCGCTCGCGCATGCCATCCTTGAGTCGTTGCTCGAAGGGCTCCAGCCCGCCCTTTCGGCGCCAGGCC
Source organism: Betaproteobacteria bacterium (assembly GCA_009693245.1). Classification (NCBI taxonomy): domain Bacteria; kingdom Pseudomonadati; phylum Pseudomonadota; class Betaproteobacteria; species Betaproteobacteria bacterium. The sequence goes on from SHXO01000091.1 coordinate 1,166, forward strand.
GCCATGGCGCGCCGCAATTTATCCGCCTCGCCGGCCGTGAAACCGGCCGCGACGATGGCCAGTTGCATGACTTGCTCCTGAAAAATCGGTACGCCTAGGGTTCGCTTGAGCACGCCTTCGATGGCTTCCGATGGATAGGTGACGGGTTCCAGGCCTTGCCGCCGGCGCAGATAGGGATGCACCATGCCGCCTTGTATGGGTCCTGGGCGCACGATGGCTACTTCGATCACGAGGTCGTAGAAGCCGCGCGGCTTCATGCGCGGCAGCATGCTTTGTTGCGCGCGCGATTCGATTTGAAAGACGCCGATGGTGTCCCCGTGCCCGATCATTTCGTAGACCTTAGGATCCTCCGGTGGAATATCCGCCACGGTGAGGGTTCGCCCCCGGTGCCGGTTGATTAAATCGATCGCCCGGCGAATGGCGCTCAGCATACCGAGCGCCAGCACATCCACCTTGAGCAGGCCCAGCGCATCCAGATCGTCCTTGTCCCATTGAATAACGGTGCGCTCCGGCATGGCGGCGTTCTCGATGGGAACGAGGCGGGACAACGCGCTTTGCGAAATGACGAAACCTCCCACATGCTGAGACAAGTGGCGGGGAAAGCCTAGCAGCGTGCCCATGAGATGGAGCAAGCGGGCAATGACGGGGCTTTCCGGGTCCAATCCCGCCTCGCGAATGCGCTCCGGATCGATGTCGCGGCCATCCCACCACGCCATGTTCTTCGCCAGGCGGTCCACTTGGGCGAGTTCCATTCCCAGCGCTTTGCCGATGTCGCGTATGGCCGACCGGGGGCGGTAGGCGATGACCGTGGCGGCCAGCGCGGCGCGCTCCCGGCCGTACTTCGCGTAGATGTATTGGATGACTTCCTCGCGGCGCTCGTGCTCGAAATCCACATCGATGTCGGGAGGCTCGTTGCGCTCCTTGGATAAAAAGCGTTCGAATAGCAATTCCATCCTGCCCGGATCCACCTCCGTGATTCCGAGGCAGTAGCACACCGCCGAGTTGGCCGCCGAACCGCGGCCCTGGCAGAGAATGCCTTGGGAGCTGGCGAAGCGGACTATATCGTAGACCGTCAGGAAATAAGGCTCGTAGCGAAGCTCCGCGATGAGCTTGAGTTCGTGTTCCACGAGCGCGCGCGCTTTTTCGGTGTCGGCTGGCGCGAGAAGCGGTGTGAAGCGCTGTGAGTAGGGAGGAGGGAGGGGGGAGGAGGGAGGTGTGCAAGAAACTCCCTCTCCCCCGGATGCGGGGGAGAGGGCTTGGGTGAGGGGGACGCCTCCCTCCTCCCCTCTCCCTACTCCCTCCACCGCGAGTTCGCACCCGAATCTCCAGCGGAAACCTTCCTCGCTCAACTGGCGCAAATACGACGCCGGCGTTTCGCCCGCGGGAACGAGCTCTTCGGGATATTCGTAACGCAGGCTGTCCAGGGAGAACTCGCAGCGTGCCGCGATGCTCAAGGTTTCCGCTAGAAGCTCTGGAGGATAGATGCGGGCGAGCCGCTCGCGGCGGCGCAGATGCCGCTCGCCATTGGGGAAAAGCGCGCTTCCCGCTTCCTTGATGGAACATCCCAGGCGGATGGCGGTGAGCGTGTCTTGCACCAACCGGCGCGATCGCCTATGCATGTGCACATCGCCCGCTGCCGCCAAGGGTAAGCCGGACTTCGCGCAGAGGTCTTGCAATTGCGCCAGCCGCGCGCGATCGTTTTGTCCCGCGTGCAATTCAGCGGCGATCCAGGCGCGGCGCGCGAATCGCCCGGACAACCATTGCGCATCCTCGATGGACGGTGTGGCGCCGGGCAGCAGAAGAGCCAGGCAATGAGGTAGGCCTTCCTTCAAATCCTCGCGATGCAGGCGGTAGTGGCCCTTCGCGGCATTGCGGCGCGCGCGCGTGATGAGCGCCGACAAGTTCCCGTAGCCTTCCCGGTTGGTGGCGAGCAAGACCAGGCGAAGCGCGCAGGGGGAAGCCTCCCTCGCGAGCGTGAATTCCGATCCAACGATGAGCGAAAGCTTGTTCTCCTTCGCCGCGACGTGAGCGCGCACGATGCCGGCCAGGGAGCACTCGTCCGTGATGGCCAGCGCGGTGTAGCCCAGCTTCGCGGCGGTTTCCGCCAATTCTTCGGGGTGAGAGGCGCCGCGCAGGAAAGTGAAGTTGCTCAGGCAATGCAGTTCGGCGTAGGAAGGAAACATGGCGCATCAAGCGAACAAGCCATGCACATACCATCCGCGCGCGGCGCCGCGGTCGCGGTATATCCATAAGGTTTCCCCTGCTTCGTTGCTGGCGGTGAAGTAATCGCGCCGGATATCGCCGCCGTCCCACCAACCGCTTTCGATGCGCTCCGGGCCCGTGGTGAGAGTGAGGGGGCCGCCGAAGGACGGCTGCTCTCCTTGCCGGGCGATGAGCCGGGGCTGGTTTAATAACCAGAGGGGGCGCCTCGCCACGGAGGTGGTCGCGCCGGTTTTCCCAGGCTCTTCGCGCCGAAACGCATATTCGGGGCGGTGGTCCGGAAAGCTCGTGACGCCATGGACATTCTCCACGCCGAGCCGGGCGCGCAAGTGCTCGACCAGCATCAGGCGTTCTTCTTCCTGGCCCTGGTCATCCGGAAAGAGCGTGAGATTGCGAGACGAGAGCGCGGCGATTTCCTCCGATTGGAGAACGATGGCTTGCACGCGGTCCCGCAACGGCATCGCGTGCAAGCGCTCCCGCAGCAATTGCACGATGCGCGTGGCATCCCGGCTGGGGACGGACAATCCCAGTACAAATGCCCCCGTGGGATGGTCCTCGTGCTGCAGCTCCACCTTCAAGCGCGTGACCCCTGCGTTGCGCAACAGTAGAAAACCGCACAGCTCCAGCACCAGCCGCTTCAAGGCGAAGAGCAGCGCTTCGCTTTCGGCCACCGGCGCGGGGAGCAGCAGGCGGCCCTTGTAACGCGCCGGGGAGACGAACCATCCGCGCGGATCGGGAAGCTTGCCCAGCGTGCGATCCATCTCATCGAGCAGGCCTTGGCCAAAGCGCCGCCCCAAGCCATCGCGCGGCAGTTTCAAGCACTCGCCGAAGGTGCGTACACCGGCTTCCCCGAGTTTCTCCAGCGTTGCCGGAGGCTGGTTCAACAAGGACAGCGGCAGCGGGGCGAGGGCGCGCTTGAGTTCGTGGCGGTCCAGCAAGGTGGTGGCGATGCCCGCGCGCGCAAAGAGCCATGCCGCCGCGGGCGTGGGGGCGCTGGCCATCGATGGCTTGTAGCCCAGGGCTTCCAGTTCCGATTGAATGCGTGCGTTGAGGGCGCGCAAACCTCCAAACAACCGTAGGCATCCCTCCACTTCCAGCAAGAGACTACCGGGCGCTTGCAGACTCACACTGGGGGTGAATTGCCCCGCCCATAGGGCGAGGTTTTGCAACGCCTGCGCCTCGGCGGCGGGGTCTCGAGGCCGTTCAATCAGCCGTGGGGCCAGCGCCAGCGCGGCGGAAACACTCATCCCCGGCCGGATGCCGTGCTGGAGAGCCGCCGGATTACAAGAGAGAATTTCCGGGCGCCGGCCGCCACTGGCGATGACCAGCGGCTCGGGCACGGCCCCTCCTCGCAACGCGAGTTGCATGGAGAAGCTGGGAAAATTGAGGCAGGTCCAGAGCATGGCGCTTGGGTAAAGGTAGCCTAGGCAACCTGCTGCCTCGAGCGGTGATGGAAGGGTGTGGCAACCGTGCGGGGAGGATCACCGGCGGGTGCTTGCTCGCGCAGTTCATCGATGAAGATTTCCGGTAGCGTGCCCCCTCCCCGGCGCTTGAGCAGATGCACTTTGAGACGGCCTTGCTCCGGAGCCAACAGCAAGCGTAAAGCGGCGGGGGAGGTGTGCCGCGCCCATTGGCTGGGCCCGAACAAAACTCCCCAAGCGCGCCCGGCTTCCGCGGCCAGTTGCAAACGCCGGCAGGCTTGATGGGTATGCGTACAGGCCCATAGCAGTACCGCGCTGCATGATTGAGAGCGCAGGCACTTTTCCGCGGCCCAGATTTTTTCCTGTTCGCTGGGGGTATGCACGACGATCACTTTAGAGAGGCTGATTCCTTCGCGACTCAATGCCGGTGCATAGGGAATATGGGGGGGTGCTATCCACGCGATCCACTCTTTACCCTTGGAAAGCCGGGAGAGTGCCGGCATCAACAAGGAAAGCTCTCCGATGCCTTGCCGGCTGGCCAGGATTTCTGTTAATGCCGCACGCGGCCAGCCGCCCCCAGGAAGTTGCGTATCGAGATGACTAAAGCCAGTGGGAATGCTCTCGAAAGCTACTCGCGCATACTGGTTGCCACGCCAGATATGGGGAGTTTGAAGGAGGGACTCGAGAGCATTGCCCATGACGCATTGTGCTTAACCCGGGATTGCAATCTAAGCGTACAAAGCCATGGGCGACTCGGCGAGGGGCGGCTTGCTCCTCGAAGGAAGATAAGCAGGTGCCGCCATCTTGCCGAATTTGGCGAGCCGGGCTTCTATCGCGATGCGAGAGCGCTTGTGATCCGAGGCAAGTTGCTCGGCCGTTCTGCCCGCATCGAAAGCCGTGGTCAAGCGTGCATCCTCTTCCGCGGACCACGGCTTACCCGCGTTTGGGTTCCGGCGCAACTTGGTTGGAGCAGCCTCCACCGAAACTTCGCTGGTGGCGGATGCCTTGGCCGGTGTGTTGCCGGAGTGCCGCTCCAACTCCCGTACTGTCCAGAACAAAGAGCGTATGACATCCGGTTGCTGGTAAGGGCTGTTTGCCGGAAATCGTTCGCCGCTGCCAGGATCGGTACCATCGGCTAGGGTCTTCAGGATTTGCAGAACTCGTTCGCGTTCCATGGATGCTTCCTCCTCTTAGCTGGACACTACTTACATCTCACGCCAGCTTCCCGCTACGGATCAACCCCACCGCCAGCCCTTCGATCTCGAAGAAATCCTTCTTGGTATCGATATGGATGGGATCGAAATCGGGGTTTTCGGGGAGCAGTTGCACTTGATTGCCTTGGCGTTTCAGGCGCTTGACCGTGACTTCGTCCTTCAAGCGGGCCACCACGATTTGCCCGGAACGGGCTTCCTTGGTGCGGTGCACGGCCAGTAAGTCGCCATCCCATATTCCCGCGTCCCGCATGCTCAGGCCGCGGACTTTGAGCAGGTAATGGGCTTGAGGCTTGAAGAGCTTGGCATCCACCTGAAAATGCCCTTGTATATGTTGGACGGCGAGGATGGGGTTGCCCGCCGCCACCCGCCCGATCACGGGCAGGCCGGTGTAGATGCTGGGGTCTCCGCCCACGATACGGATGCCGCGGGAGGCCCCCGGCATCATCTCTATGTAGCCCTTGCGTTCCAGGGCCCGCAGGTGGTCCTCCGCCGCGTTGGCCGAACGGAAGCCGAACTTTTGGGAGATTTCCGCCCGCGTGGGGGGGAATCCGGTTTCTTGAATAAATTCAGCGATGAGTTGCAGGACTTCGGCTTGCCTTTGGGTGAGTTCGCTCATGGGGTTGGTTTATGCAAAGCGATTTACGGAAGATGGGCCATGGAAGATAACCCACCGGGTCTATAGCCTGTTGTTATATACAGATTCGTGAACTGTACAAGCCACCAGCCTATCTTGTCAAGAGTGGAAAGAATGCGCAAGCGCACCAATACCGGGCGGCCATACTTGGCGATGGCACTGATGCGGTGCGGGGACGCTCGCCCATGAGTGCCGGGCGCCGTCCGGTTTTGGGTTCTTCGAGCGCCCTTAAGGCTTTGACGGGAATAGAGAAACGCGGGCATCCATGGAGCCCGGAATCCCCTAGGCACAGACATTGCGAAATAGTGCGGTGCAACTTAAGTGTTCGGCGCCAAACCGATGCCACGACTTCTGGAGCACTGTCGCGCATTCTGACTTCCACAACCAAGGGGACCTTCCATGCTAAGACGCGAGTTTCTGAAATCCACCGCTTTACTGGCCGCCGCCGGGGCCATTCCGTTCAAGGAGGCTTTCGGCGCGGATAAAACGCCCATCAAGATCGGCATTCTGCATTCGCTTTCCGGCACCATGGCCATCAGCGAAACGGCGCTGAAGAACACGGCCCTCATGACCATCGAGGAGATCAACGGCAAGGGCGGTGTGCTCGGCCGTCCCCTTGAAGCCGTGGTGGTCGATCCGGCCTCCAACTGGCCGTTGTTCGCCGAGAAGGCGCGCCAGCTATTGACCCAGGACAAGGTGGCCGCCGTGTTTGGCTGCTGGACCTCGGTGTCGCGCAAATCGGTGCTGCCCGTATTCGAAGAGTTGAACGGGCTGCTCTATTACCCAGTGCAGTACGAAGGCGAGGAGCTGTCCCAGAACGTGTTCTACACCGGTGCCGCGCCCAACCAGCAGGCCATTCCGGCGGTGGAGTATTTGATGGGCGAGGACGGGGGTGCCGCCAAGCGCTGGTTCCTGCTAGGGACCGACTATGTCTATCCGCGCACCACGAACAAGATTCTGCGCGCCTTTCTGAAGAAGAAAGGCGTGGCGGCGAAGGACATCGAGGAGGTCTACACGCCCTTCGGTCATAGCGATTACCAAACCATCGTGGGCAACATCAAGAAGTTCTCCACCGGCGGCAAGACCGCCGTGGTGTCCACCATCAACGGGGATTCCAACGTGCCCTTCTATAAGGAGTTGGGTAACCAAGGCTTGAAGGCGACCGACGTGCCGGTGGTGGCATTCTCCGTGGGCGAGGAAGAGTTGCGCGGCATCGACACCAAGCCGCTGCTCGGCCACTTGGCCGCCTGGAATTACTTCATGTCCGTCAAGAACGCCGAGAACGATAAGTTCATCGCCCTGTACAAGGCCTGGGCGAAGAAGAACAGCGTGCCGAATCTGAATACGGTCGTGACCAACGATCCCATGGAAGCGACCTACGCCGGCTTGCACATGTGGAAGCAGGCGGCCGAGAAGGCCAAGGACGTCTCGGTGGATAAGGTACGTATAGCCATGGCGGGCCAGACCTTCAAGGCACCCTGTGGTTTCACCCTCACCATGGATAAGACCAACCACCACTTGCACCGGCCAGTCATGATCGGCGAGGTGAAAGGCGATGGCCAGTTCAACGTCGTGTGGAAGACCAGCAAGCCCATCCGGGCACAGCCGTGGAGTCCTTTTATCGCGGGTAACGAGTCCAAGCAAAACATCTAGCCATATCCCCAGCGCGAGGCGCTCGGGCGTCTCGCGCTGGGGATCATGTCGAAAATAGGGAGGAGCATGGCTGGGGATTCGAGAGTCTGGCGGGGGGTGCTCGCGCTGGCGGGGTTCGTCCTGTCCAGTGTTCCCGCGTGGGCGGTGGATGCGGAGTTGTTGAGGAAATTGGCGAGCGCGGAGACCAGCACCAAGGTCGAGGCCATCGAAGCGTTGGCGCTCGCCGCCGATGCCCATGCCCTGCGGCTTCTCACCGCGTTGCGCGATGGGTCGCTGCAAGTGAGCGCCTCGGGCGCGGTGGTGATCGTGCAAGACGGCCAGGTACTCGATGCGGCAACCGGGCAAGCCCTGGCTTCGCCGCCGGGAGATTTGGAAAGCGTGACGGCCAATAACCGCATTCGCGGGCGCATCGAGGCGGCGCTCTCGGCTCTTCGTTTGGTCGCGGATGACCCGCAAGTACGGCTCAAGGCCGCTCAGGAATTGGAAGCCTCACCGGCAACACCTGCGGTGTTGCCGGTCGTTGAAAAGGCTTTGGATAAGGAACAAGATTCTAGGATCAAGCCGCTTCTTGCTCTGATCAAGGCGGGGATCGATTTGAAGAATACGGATCCTACCGTGCGGCTGGCGGCGGTGCGGGTGTTGGGCGAGAGCCGGCAGGGGAAGACGCGGACGCTATTGGCTATCTTGTTGGAAACGGAGTCCGTGGAAGAGATCCGGCGCGAGGCCGGTTATGCCTTGAAAAGTATCGAGCGGCGTTTGGTGGTCTCCGAATATGGCGGGCGGTTGTTCACCGGATTGAGCTTGGGCAGTATTTTGTTGTTGGTGGCCTTGGGGCTTGCCATCACCTATGGCTTGCTGGGCGTGATCAACATGGCCCATGGCGAGATGCTGATGACCGGGGCCTACGCCACCTTCGTCATGCAACAGATAGTCAGGCAATTCGCGCCTGCGTGGTTCGATTGGTATCTGGTCATGGCGGTTCCTTTTTCTTTTGCGTGCGCTGCCCTTGTGGGCATTGCGCTGGAGCGCACGGTGATACGGTGGCTCTACGGCCGCCCGTTGGAAACGCTGCTGGCCACCTGGGGAATCAGTTTGTTTCTCATCCAGCTGGCGCGGCAGATCTTCGGGCCGCAGAACGTGGAAGTGTCCAACCCGTCGTGGATGTCTGGGGGCATTGAGTTCACCAACGTTACGCTGCCCTATAGCCGCATCGTGATCATTGCCTTCGCGCTCGCCGTGCTGGCTGCCATGTGGTTCGTGCTGGTTAAAACGCGCTTGGGATTGTTCATTCGAGGGGTCACGCAGAATCGCGGCATGGCGGCGTGCGTGGGTGTTAATACGCGGCGCGTGGATGTTCTGGCATTCGGACTGGGTTCGGGCATCGCGGGGCTGGCGGGCTGCGCGCTTTCGCAGATCGGAAACGTGGGGCCGGACTTGGGCCAGAGCTACATCATCGACTCCTTCATGGTGGTCGTGCTGGGCGGTGTTGGGCAATTGGCCGGCACGGTGTATGCCGCGTTGGGCCTAGGCGTGGCCAGCAAGTTTCTCGAACCCTATATTGGCGCGGTGCCCACCAAGATCATGATCCTGGTGATGATCATCGCTTTCATTCAGAAACGTCCGCGGGGACTGTTTGCGTTGAAGGGGAGAGCGGTTGAAGCCTGAATCTCCTCACCTCCTCCTACCCCGAATCCCGCCCTTCTTTCCGCCCGCGGGGTGGGCGGCCATGGCAGTCTTTGCCGTGGTGCTGGTGGCCTTGGCCGCGTCCTACCTCTTTGTGCCGCCCGGGAGTGCGCTGCACGTTTCGGCCTACGTCATCACCTTGTTGGGCAAGTTCATGTGTTACGCGGTGATGGCCATGGCGCTCAATTTGATCTGGGGTTACACGGGCGTGCTGAGCTTGGGGCATGGCGTGTTCTTCGCGCTGGGCGGCTACGCCTTCGGCATGTATCTCATGCGCGGCATCGGGCAAGAAGGGCAGTACCAAAGCCATTTGCCTGACTTCATGGTGTTCCTGGATTGGAAAGCCTATCCCTGGTATTGGAGTTTTACCGATCATCTGTGGTATGCCTTGCTCTTGGTGGTGTTGGTGCCGGGAGTCCTAGCCTTCGTGTTCGGATTTTTCGCCTTCCGCTCTCGCATCAAGGGCGTGTACTTTTCCATCATCACCCAGGCTCTCACCTTCGCCTTCATGCTGCTTTTCTTTCGCAATGAGACGGGATTTGGCGGCAATAACGGCTTCACCGACTTCAAGCAGATCCTGGGCTTTCGCACCTCCGATCCTGGCACCAGGGCAGCGCTGTTTGTGCTGACCGGGGCCTACCTCGCCGGCGTTTTGGTTCTGGCGCGCGCGATCTTGCGCTCCAAGGCGGGGCGCGTGTTGAGTGCCATCCGAGACTCCGAAAGCCGGCTGATGTTCCTGGGTTACAACCCGCTTTGGTACAAGCTCTTCGTGTGGACGCTCTCCGCCGTGCTGTGCGGCATTGCGGGGGCCTTGTACGTTCCGCAAGTAGGCATCATCAACCCGAGCGAGATGTCGCCCGCCAATTCCATCGAAGCGGCCATCTGGGTCGCCGTGGGCGGGCGCGGAACGCTGCTGGGGCCGTTCATCGGGGCGGGCATCGTGAACGGGGCGAAGAGCTGGTTCACCGTGGCTTTCCCCGAGTACTGGTTGTTCTTCCTGGGGTTGCTCTTCATACTAGTGACGCTGTTTCTGCCTCAAGGTTTGGCTGGAGGCTTCGCTAAATTGAAAAGATCATGACGGACGGAAACGTATTGCCGGGCGATTGGGGGAGCGCGGGCTACGGGCGTGTTCCGGGCGAGGGCGTGGACACCTCGCATCGCGTTATCTTGTATCTGGAAGACATCACCGTGAGTTTCGATGGCTTTCGCGCACTGAACAAACTCACGCTGACCATAGACGAAGGCGAATTGCGTTGCATCATCGGTCCCAACGGCGCGGGCAAGACCACCATGATGGACGTCATCACGGGGAAAACGCGCTGCGATTCGGGCTCCGCGTTCTTCGGGCAGACCATCGATTTGTCGCGCCTGCCGGAGGCACACATCGCGCAAGCTGGCATCGGCCGCAAATTCCAGAAACCAACCGTGTTCGAGAATCACACGGTGTTCGAGAACCTGGAACTGTCCATGAAAACCGACAAGAGCGTGCGTGCAAGCTTGCGAGCGAAGCTGGTTTCGCGACAACTCGATCGGATCGCGCACACCTTGGATCTCATCCAACTATCGGAGCACGCCGGCCTGATGGCGGGCTTGCTCTCCCACGGCCAGAAGCAGTGGTTGGAGATCGGCATGCTTCTCATGCAGGAACCGCGGCTCTTGCTCCTGGATGAGCCTGTGGCCGGCATGACGGACGAGGAAACCGAGCGCACGGCGGAGCTTTTGCAGAACCTATCTGGTAAGCATTCCGTCGTGGTGGTGGAGCACGATATGGAATTCATCGCCCGCATTGCAAAAACTGTGACGGTGCTGCACGAGGGCAGCGTGTTGGCCGAAGGCACGTTGGACCAATTGAAGGCCGACGAGCGCGTCATCGAAGTCTACCTGGGGCGCTAGAAGGAAAATGCCGTGCTAAACGTTACCCAACTCAACCAGTACTACGGTAGCAGCCATATCCTGCGTAACGTCAACCTGCATGTGGCCAAGGGAAGTTGCACCGCCATCATGGGGCGCAATGGCGTGGGCAAGACCACCTTGCTCAAGTGCCTGATGGGTGTCGTGCCCATCAAGTCGGGCTCCATCGGTTTTGAGGACCGTGAGATCGGCACTTTGCTTCCCTACGAGCGCGTGCGTCTGGGCATCGGCTATGTGCCCCAAGGGCGCGATATATTCGGGCGCTTGACGGTGGAAGAAAATCTCATCATGGGTTTGGCCACCGGCACGGGGAGTAAGCTGCGCGATGTTCCCGAGCGGGTGTTCGAATTGTTTCCGGTCCTCAAGCAAATGTTGAAGCGGCGGGGCGGCGATCTCTCCGGCGGGCAGCAACAGCAATTGGCTATCGCTCGCGCACTGGTATCCAACCCGAAGCTGCTGATCCTCGACGAGCCCACGGAGGGCATACAGCCTTCCATCATCAAGGACATCGAACACGTGATCGCGCGCTTGACCGAGCAAGCGGAGATGGCCATCTTGCTGGTGGAGCAGTACTTCGACTTTGCCAAGGCCTTGGCCGGCCAGTACGTGATCTTGCGCCGGGGCGAAGTGGTGAAACAAGGGCTGGGCAAGGATATGGACAAGCAAGAATTGAGGGCCTACCTGGCGGTATAGTTTTCCGCTCCTTGAAAAGTGCCAGGGCCGCGAGGGTAGAATCCGCCTTCGGCAAGTTTGCCCAAGGAGACCCCATGAGACCCTCATTCATTTTCTTACGCGCGTTGCTAGCCGGTGCCATCGCAGTTTGTGTCGCGTTGCCTTCGGTCCACGCCTATGAAAAAGTCGATAATGGCACCTCTAATAATTCAGCATTCTAGAGTAGAGCATTTGGAATCGATGTGATAAAAAGGCTAGAAGCGCAAAGTGATCCCGAGGCCGATGAAGAAAGACAAACGCAGGAAGCAACCCAAACCCAAGCAGCCTGGATTCTTCGATGTACAAGAGCGCGCCTAGCAACTCACTCGGATGGGAGATCCG
>SHXO01000092.1 GCA_009693245.1 Betaproteobacteria bacterium
CTCTTGTCTACAAAATCAAATCCACTGCATAGTGCAGCGGTCCTCTTCTCAACGAAGTGGCTTGACCTGCTCGCCTTTCCTGTGGAGCTTGTAGTGCTGCGTCATCGGTTGGTGTTTGTGTCCGAGTAACTTCTGCGCGTGCCGGAGGTCTTCCATGTCGGTTGCCGACTTCGCGCGAATGTCCCGGAATTGGAACGAGACGCCAGCGGCCGCGCGAGCTTTGTCGAAGCGAGAGCGCAGCGCGAAGTAGCTCAAGCGTTGGCTGCTCTCATCTTGTATCAGAGAAAGGCCGGTGGCTTTTCCCGGCCTGTTCAACATGCGGTTGTAAATGGCGGAGTAAAAGGGAGCCATCTGGCAGGCAAGCGAATGGGTGTACATCCACGCCAAGGCCTGGGCAGCGCAGAAGCTGATCGCGGCGGGGTGGGGCAGATCGCTTGCGTCCGGTGCCGGGGTGAAGCCCTGGCCCTGGGCGGATACCCATCCGGTCGCGCGCCTCGAAGCCCCGCGCTTAAGGGTTGCATTGATGGTGCTGGCGGGTGCCAGCAGCCGCACACTGGCCTTCGGTCCCGGCCATATGAACGGCACGCCTTTGCCTGGCGGCGCGGGCAATTCGGTGCTGAGCGGCCATCGCGACACGCACTTCGCGTTTCTGCGCGAGCTACGTCCCGGCGATACGCGGTAGTTGCCATGCGCACTGGAGAGCAGGCTGTCCCGGAGATAGTGCGCGCGCCCGTTGCAAAAGGCCGGTGGCTTACTGGCGTAAAGAAAGGAGGTGTACCGGCGTAATTGTTGTGTGCTTCGTGGGTGTACTGAACCGGCGGCATGCCGCCAAGGATTAACACCGATCTTGGCAAAGTTGCAATCACCGTAGGAGTCGCACCATGAAAAAGATTCTCTCTACTTTCGCAGTACTCGCATTGTTGGCGCCGGTAATCGCCACCTCGGCCGGCAAGATCGTCGAGGTTAAAACGGGGAAAAGCATCGCCGAGAAAAAATTGCCGGTGAGACCACTACATTCGCTCTCGGCGAACAAGCCTATCTGTGGCTAAAAGTGGAGTGGGCGGCCGGCGAAAAGCTAACCGTCACCTGGACCCATGGCGGCCAGATCTTCCCGGTCACGCTCAATGTCGGCGGTACTCCATGGCGCACTTGGTCGAGCAAGAAGTTGCACCTCGCCGGCGACTGGACGGTGACCGTCACCGATACCGCTGGCGCCAAACTCAATGAATCAAAAATTACCGTCAAGTAGGGGCATTGCAACGCCGCCGGTTCGCCGACGGCGGCGTTTGCAGCGCGTTTCAAACCAGCTTCACCACCTGCTTCCCAAAGTTCTCTCCCTTCAGTAGCCCAATGAAGGCCTTCGGCGCGCTGCGTATTCCTTGCGCGACGGTCTCGCGGTACTTGATCTTTCCGGCTGCCACCCACTCGATCAATTCTTGCCGCCCCTTGGTGTAGAGATCCATGCGGTCGCTGACAATGAAGCCTTGCATCTTCACGCGGTTCACCAGGATGGAGCGAATCATCTTCATGCCGTAGGGGTCGGTGGCGTTGTAGTCGGAGATGAGTCCGCACAGCGCCACGCGGGAGAAGGGATTGAGCAGCCGAAATACGGTGTCCATCACGACTCCGCCCACGTTCTCGAAGTAGCAATCGATACCTTTCGGGACGGCTGCCTTGAGATCCTCGTAGAGTCTTCCCGCCTTGTAATCCACGCAGGCATCGAAGCCTAACTCGCGCACCACGTAATCGCATTTCGCCTTGCCCCCGGCGATGCCCACGGCGCGGCAGCCTTGCAGTTTGGCGAGTTGGCCCACCACGCTTCCAACGGCACCCGAAGCCGCGGAGACCACGACGGTTTCTCCAGCGTGGGGCTGGCAGTGCTCGAACAATCCGGTCCACGCGGTTACGCCTGGCATGCCCACTACCCCTAGATAGGCCGATAGCGGGATCTTGCCGCCCTCGATTTTTACCAGCCCTGCACCGTCCGTGACGGCGTAGTTTTGCCAGCCTAAATTTCCAACCACGAAATCGCCTGCCTTGAAGCGGCTGTTCTGGCTTTCCACCACTTCGCTCACGGTGCCGCCCACCATGACTTCGCCGATGTCCACGCTTTTGGCGTAGGATTTTCCCTCGGCCATGCGCCCGCGCATGTAGGGGTCAAGGGACAGGTAGTGATTCTTCACGAGTAACTCGCCGTGTCCAGGCTTCGCGGCGGGTTTTTCCACGATACTGAAATTCGCTTCCGTGACCCAGCCCTCGGGGCGGCTGGCGAGCAACACTTGGGTATTGGTAGTCATGATGGAGTCTATACAATGGAGTGGAAAAGGCATTGTAGTACCCAATGAGTAAAATTATGGAGACGATCGATGGATGAAGAAAAGAGTGCCAGCCCAGGACCGGATGATTTGATGCGGGAAGTACAAAAGCTGCGCTCGGCCCTGGAAGGCGCCCATCAAAGAATCGGCGAGCTGCAGTCCGTGATCACGCGCATCGCTCCCGAAGAACCCCTGGCCAAGCTGGAGGTGCCGCTGGCGAAGTCCAGTTGGTGGGAACGCGCGGGTGTCGCGCAGGACGGCTCCGCACCCGCCGAGCCGGCGGAAGTGCCAAGCTACTTCGGCATGGAAGGTGTGTGGGTGCCGGGGAAAGTGGCGGAGGTGGAGAATCTGGACGAGGTGCTCTCCGAGATGGATTTGGAAGACACCTACGCCAACGTGACGCCTCCGCCGAGGTGAAGCCCGCGCTCGTTTTCCTACCAGGGCTTCTTTGCGACGCGGCGCTGTTCAAGCCGCAAACCGATGGGCTCGCGGATGTCTGCGTACCTTGGGCGGCGGATCTCACTCGCGATACTTCCATCGAGGCCATGGCGGCGCGCGTGCTTCGCGAAGTATCCGCGAAAGAATTTTCCTTGGCGGGCTTGTCCATGGGCGGATATGTGGCGCAGGAAATGATGCGGCAAGCACCGGATCGCGTGCAACGGCTGGCATTGCTGGACACTCGATCGCGCCCCGATGAACCCCATGAAACCGAGCGCCGCCGCTTGCTGATGACGTTCGCGCAAACGGAGCGCGGATTTACGCCCGTCACCACGCGTTTGCTCCCCTTGCTGATCCATGCCGGCCGGATAAAGGAGGATTCGCTGGTGGCAGTGATACGCGCGATGGCCGAAGGCATGGGCGTGGAGGCATTCTTGCGCCAGCAGCAGGCCATCATGGCGCGGCCGGATTTTCGGCCTGGCCTAGGCGCGGTCCAGTGTCCAACGCTGGTGATTTGCGGCCGGGAGGATGCACTCACGCCGGTGGAATTTCACGAGGAGATAGCCGCCCTGATCCCCGGTGCGCGGCTGGAAATCATCGAGGATTGCGGCCACCTCTGCACCTTGGAACGGCCGCAAGAAGTGAACGCGTTACTGCGTGAGTGGTTGTCCACCCCGTTGCCTTAGAATCCCAGCCTTTCACTCTAGTTACGGAACTGTCATGGCCAACATCAGCAGCCGCGCGCAAAGCCTCGGCACCGAAAACGCCTTCGTCGTCTTGGCCGAAGTCAACAAGCTCATCCGCGACGGGCGCGACATCGTTTCCTTCTGCATCGGCCAGCCGGACTTTCATACGCCGGTCAACATCCAAGACGCCGCGGTGAAGGCGGTGCGCGAAGGCAAGCACGGATACACGCCCTCCGCCGGTATTCTGGAATTGCGCCAAGCCGTGGCGGCGGAATTCACGCGCACGCGCGCCGTCAAGGTGGAGCCTGACGATGTGGTGGTCGCGGCGGGCGCCAAACCCTTCATCGGATACACCGTGCTAACGGTTACGGATTATGGCGCCGGCGATGAAGTGATCTATCCCAACCCCGGCTTCCCAATCTACGAATCCCAGATCAAGGCCAACGGCGCGGTGGGCGTGCCCATCCATCTACGCGAAGCACGAAATTTCAGCTTCGACCCGCAAGAACTGGCGGACAAGATCACGCCGCGCACCAAGCTGCTCATTCTCAATTCACCGCAGAATCCCACGGGCGGCATCATCCCGAAGAAGGACATGGAAGCCATCGCCGAGATTCTGCGCAAGCATCCGCAAGTTTGGATTTTCGGCGACGAAATCTACGGGCGCCTGATCTACGAGGGCGAGTTCGTTTCCATCGCTTCTTTCCCCGGCATGCAGGAACGCACCATCATCTCCGATGGCTGCTCCAAGACCTGGGCCATGACGGGCTGGCGCCTGGGCTTCGCCGCCAACAAGAAACTAGCGCCCTACTTCACCAACTGGGTGACCAACACCGAATCGTGCGCCTCGCACATCAGCCAGTGGGCCGGCGTGGAAGCGCTCAACGGCCCACAGACCGAGGCCAGGAAAATGCGCGATATCTTCTTCGAACGCCGTAACCTGATCGTTGGCTTGCTCAACCTGGTGCCGGGCGTGACCTGCAAGAATCCCGGAGGCGCCTTCTACGCGTGGCCCAACGTCACCGAGGCTTGCCGCATGACAGATATCAAGGATTCAGAGGAGTTCCGCTCGCGGTTGCTGTATGAAGCCGGGGTCGCGGTGCTGGCCGACATTCACTTCGGCCCGCGCGTGCCCGATGAGGGCCAGCACATTCGCTTCAGCTATGCGGCGTCCAACGAGGCCATCAAGAACGGCATCGCGCGCATGACGGAGTTCGTGCGCAAGAACAGCGCGACGAGCGTAGCAGCCTAAGCCGGCCGAGCCGGATCTAAAACGCATGTACTCGCAGTAAGGGGAACGGGTTTGTCCGATATCGTCTCATTAACCGCGTCCGCGCAGAGCGCGCTTGGCGGCGGGCCATCCTTACTGGGAATACCAGTGGATTTCATTCTGTTTGCCGCCACTTTGCTGGGCGTGGCGTTCTTCCACAAGCGCTCGTTCTATATCGCCATCGGCGGCATGCTGGTCATCGTCGCTTACAAGTTCGGTTTCACCGGATTCAAGCAAGGCCCAGGGTTGGAGGGATTCCTCGGCCACATGGGGCACGAGTGGGTGATTCTGACCAACCTGCTGGCTTTACTCACTGGCTTCGCGCTGCTGGCGGAGCACTTTCAGGACAGCAAGGTGCCGGACGCATTGCCGGCCATTCTTCCCAACGATTGGGTGGGCCCGCTGGTGTTGCTGGCCCTGGTGTTCGTGCTCTCGGCTTTTTTGGACAACATCGCGGCGGCCATGATTGGCGGGGCCGTGGCCTTGACCGTGTTTGGCCGCGTGCATATCGGATACGTGGCGGCTATCGTCGCGGCCTCCAATGCGGGCGGGTCTGGCAGCGTGGTGGGGGATACGACCACCACCATGATGTGGATCGCGGGTGTGAATCCCATCGACGTTCTCCATAGTTACGTCGCGGCGGGCGCGGCATTCGTGATCTTTGGAGTGATTGCAGCCCGCCAGCAGCACGCGTACTACCCCATTACCTCGGACCCCAAGAAGAACCTCCAAGTGGATTGGTCGCGGGTAGCCATCGTAATGATCATCTTGTTGGCGGCCATTGCGGTGAACGTCGTGGTGAACCGCCAGTTCAATGCGGTGGCGGATCGTTTTCCCTTTATCGGAGTGGCTGTGTGGGTAGCCATATTGTTAACGGCTACGTGGCGCCAGCCGAGTTGGAGCAAGCTGCCCGAGGCCGCTCGTGGCGCGGTATTTTTGCTGTCGCTGGTCATGGCCGCATCGCTCATGCCGGTGGAAAAATTGCCCACGGCATCGGCCATGACGGCCTTCGGCTTGGGGTTCGTCTCCGCCGTATTCGACAACATTCCGCTGACGGCCTTGGCCATCAAGCAAGATGGTTATGACTGGGGAGGGTTGGCCTACGCGGTAGGGTTTGGCGGCTCCATGATCTGGTTCGGCTCTTCCGCGGGGGTGGCGATCGCCACGATCTTCCCCGAAGCCCGCTCCGTTGGGTCGTGGCTGCGCCATGGCTGGCATGTCGCGCTCGCATATGTAATCGGATTTGCCATGTTCATGCTCACCATGGGATGGAATCCCCATCCGATAACAAGTTGATTCGTTGATATAACATCCAAGTGCCTGCCGAAAGCTAACGAATCTGGGAGGGTCCGCAATTTCGCCAATGGGCTTCCCCGCGCGGGCATATGCCAATAGACTCCCCCTCCAGGAGGAGTCTCACAGCAATGAATAAACCCAAGATCCTGGTCACGCGCGAGGTATTCAACGAGACTCTGGACTATTTGAATACGCACTGCCAGGTAACGATGAACCAGACCGGTGTGCGTTATACGCCCCAAGATCTCGCGGCGAAACTTCCGGGCATGGACGGCGCCGTTCTAACCGTGACCGAGAAAGTGGACGCCCAAGTCCTGGAGGCCTGCCCGGGCATCAAGGTCCTCGCCAATGCCGCCGCCGGCTACAACAACATCGATGTCCCGGCCTGTACCGAGCGCGGCATCATGGTGACCAACACGCCGGGGGTGCTGACGGAAAGCGTCGCCGATTATGCGATGGGCCTTCTTATCGCCACCTGCCGCCGCATCACGGAAGGCGAGCATCACCTGCGTAGCGGGCAATGGAACGATACCTTCCCAAAGCAGATGCTCGGCATGGACGTGCATGGCGCCACATTGGGAATCTTTGGTTTCGGGCGCATCGGCGAGGCGATCGCCAAGCGTGCCCGCGGCTTCGATATGAGGGTGATCTATCACAACCGCCGTCGTGCCTCGCCAGAGAGCGAGCGGGCGGTGAATGCCACCTACGTGAGCAAGGAAGACTTGTTGCGCCAAGCGGACGTGGTGATGCTGGTCATGCCCTACAACTCCGAGACGCACCATTTCATCGGTGCCGCGCAATTGGTCATGATGAAGCCCGCGAGCGTGCTCATCAACATGGCGCGCGGGGGCATCGTGGACGATGCCGCCCTCATACATGCCTTAAAGGCCAAGCAGATCTGGGCGGCGGGTTTGGACGTGTACGAAAACGAACCGAAGTTCCTGCCCGAATTTCTATCGCTCAAGAACGTGGTGCTCTCGCCCCATATCGCGAGCGCCTCGGAACCCACGCGCAAGGCGATGGCGATGACCGCGGCCAAGAATTGCGTGGCGGCCTTGCGCGGCGAAACACCGCCCAATCTGGTCAATCCCAAAGTGAAGGCAATGTGAGGAGTCCATGGCCCTTGCCCCCACACAATCGTCCAAGCTCCCCTTGTATGCCATGAGCTTGAAGGAAGCCGCGCACCGGCTCGCCCTCGGCGAACTGACGAGCGAGGCCTACACGCTGGCCTTGCTCGCGCGCATCGAGGAGAAAGAGCCGGAGATTCGAGCGTGGGCTTGGATGGACCAGGACCATGCCTTGGATGCCGCGCGCAAACTGGACGCGCGTCGCGCGGCGGGCAGTTTCCTGGGCACGCTGCATGGGTTGCCCGTGGGCGTGAAGGATATCTTCCTTACGCGCGGCGTGACCACGAGCATGGGCTCGAAAATCTATTCCGGGTACGTGCCCAGCCACAACGCCGAGGTGGTGGACCGCCTGGAAGCCGCAGGGGGGTTTTCGCTGGGCAAGACGGTGACCACGGAGTTTGCATTCATGGTGCCGTCCAAGACACGCAATCCGTGGAATACGGCGCATACGCCGGGAGGTTCGTCCAGTGGCTCGGCGGCGGCGGTGGCTTGTGGCATGGTCGGGGCCGCTTTGGCCACGCAGACCAATGGCTCGGTGATTCGCCCGGCCGCTTTTTGCGGTGTGGTGGGTTACAAACCAGGCACAGGGGTGCTTTCCACCGAGGGCATATTGCCCTTTAGCCCAACCTTGGACCAGCCCGGCGTCATGGCGCGAAGCGTGGAAGACGCGGCGTTTGTCGCGGCGCGCATTGCCCACTCCAAGTGGGTGTTGAGTCCGCATGTGACTGCGCTGGGCAAGGCGCCCTTGCTCATCGCTTACCGAACCCACCAGTGGCACTTGGTGTCCGAAGCGCAGCGCGAGCGTTACCGGCTTGACATCGCCATGTACCGTGCCGCCGGTGCCGTGGTGGACGAACTGGAGATGCCCCCGGTATTCAACGAATCTCACCGCGTACACCGTTGCATCATGCTCTACGAGGCCGCGCGCGCGGCACGGGAAGTGCGCGCCGCCCATCGCGATCTCATCAGCGAATTCCTCAATAAAGCGCTCGACGAAGGCGAGGCCATCAGCGGCGTGGAGTACCGTTCCGCGATGGAGAAGCGCCTGGCCATGAAGCGCACATTCGCCGGGCTCCTGGAAGATCACGACGCCATCGTGACGCCACCCGCGGCGGACGAGGCGCCCACATTGGAGAGTACGGGCGATCCCAGTTTGTGCACCCTGTGGACTTTGCTGGGGGTGTCGGCGATCACGATACCGACAGGGTTAGGCCCCAATGGTTTGCCGCTGGGTGTGCAGATCATCGGTAACCCAGGAGAGTCCAATCATCTGCTGTCAACGGCGGCTTGGTGCGAGCGGCGCGCGGGATTCAAGGGCTTGGTATAGAGGCCATGGGCGATAAACTTGCGTTCATAGGCTTGGGGCTAATGGGCCGCCCCATGGCGCTCAATCTCCTCAAGGCGGGCAACAAGCTTCGTGTTTATGCGCGGCGCGCGGAATCCATGACACCGCTTACCGAAGCGGGCGCGCAAGGATGTGCATCGCCCGCGGATGCCGCGCGCGGCAGCGATGTGATCATCGTCATGGTGTCCGGTACGCCGGACGTGGAGCAAGTCGTGTTGGGCGCGCAAGGAATCATCGAAGGCACGGCGAAGGGCAGCGTGGTGGTGGACATGAGCACCATCTCGCCCGTGGCCACGCGCGAGATCGCCTCTAAGCTCGCGGCCAAGGGGGTGGAGATGCTCGATGCGCCGGTCTCCGGCGGCGATGTGGGCGCCATCAACGCAACCCTTTCCATCATGGTGGGTGGCAAGCCTGAAATTTTCGCGCGCGTGAAGCCGCTGTTCGAGGAGATGGGAAAAAACATCGTGCACATAGGCCCCAACGGCGCGGGACAAGTGGCGAAGTGCTGCAACCAAATTCTCGGGGGAGTCACCATCGAGGCTGTCGCCGAAGCCTTGACCTTGGCGCGCAAGAACGGCGTAGACCCTTACAAAGTCCGCGAAGCGCTGCTTGGAGGTTTCGCTCACAGCAAAGTGCTGGAGATTCACGGCAAGCGCATGCTTGACCGCGATTTCAAACCGGGTTTCAAGGCAAGATTGCATCGCAAGGATTTGCGCATCGTGATGGATACCGCCGCCAGAATGAACATCGCTCTGCCACAAGCCGCCCTGGTTGCCCAGCACCTCAACGCCTTGGTGGGCCGTGGCCTGGGTGAGGAAGACTCCTCCGCCATCGTCAAGGTGATCGAGCGCGCCTCCGGTGTGGAGGGCGCATCATGAAGGTTGGGTTCATCGGGCTGGGATCCATGGGCGCTCCCATGGCCGCCAACATCCTGAAGGGCGGCCATGAGTTATTCGTCTGGGCGCGCCGTGAAGAAACCACGCGGCCTATGGTGAGCGCGGGTGCGAGGCGCTGTGCATCTCCGAAGGAGGTGGGGGCGCAAGCCGAAGTCGTGGTGCTTGTCGTCACCACCGGTCACGATGTCGAGCAAGTCGTGCTCGGAGAAGACGGTATCGCGGCCGGCGCCAATCCCGGAACGGTAGTCATCGATTGCGGGACCATTCCACCGGACACGGCCCGGCGCATCTGCAACACGCTGCGCGCACGCGGCATGCAGATGCTTGATTCCCCGGTATCGGGCGGCGAAGCGGGCGCGAAGGCCGCCACCCTTTCCATCATGGTGGGCGGTGACGCGGGCACGTTCGAACGCATGCAACCCCTCTACCAATGCATGGGCAAAACCATCGTCTACATGGGCGAGAGCGGCGCGGGCCAAGTGGCGAAGGCCTGTAACCAACTCACTCTCGTGGTCATGCTCCAAGGCATCGCCGAAGCGATGGTTTTCGCGCGCGCCAATGGCGTGGATTTCAAGCCTATTTGGGAAGCGTTGATGAAAGGCTTCGCCGGCAGCCGCATGCTGGAAGTCTTCGGCACGCGTATGATGAACCGTGAATTCGTTGCAGGCTTGCCCGCCGCCTTGCATCACAAGGACATTCACATCGTGCTGGAAAATGCCCAAGCAACGAAGACCGCTTTGCCCGCGGGCGCCCTCGCGGCGCAAGCCTTCAACGCCCTGATGGCACAACCGCGGGCGCAAGAGGGCACGCATTGGGATTCCGCGGCGATGCTGAAAGTGATGGAAGAGATGTCTGGAATTTCAGGGAAGTAACCTACCCCGCCGCCAGATGCTCCCCGGTTTTCCTGGGAGCATCGATGGGCCAGCCACGCAATTATATCGTCAGAGTCTATCGCGGGGGGTGAGCAACTGTCCGGTGTAGTCGAGGATGTTTCTGGGGGTAGGCAACTTCCCTTCGAGAGTATGCAAGAGTCGTGGGCCCTGCTGGGCCCCCGGCGTCATCTCCCTTCATACGTGATGGAAGGTCACGGGGGAAGCCATGGACGTCGCCGACAAACACATGCAAGGCCACGGCACCGCCATCGGCACGAGCTTCAACGACAAGGGTTCGGGGCCGCTGCACCAAGGACCGGCCACCTGCTTCTACACCTTCTTCGTCGCCAATGGCGCTCCCAAAAACAAAGGCTTTTGCACCTTCGGCGATGAGGACGGCGACCGCCTCTTTACCGATTGGCACGGCAACGGCGCCGAAGGGGTCAACAGCATCGTAGGTGGCACCGGGAAATACGCCGGCATACAAGGCAGCGGCACTTGGAAAAGCCGTGACGTTGGACCGAATGGCCAACACCTCACCACGCAGAGATTCGAGTACCGGTTGCCATGAAATGCCGGTCTCCTGATTGTGACCGCCGGAGGGAACAGGTCTGTTGAGGTATCTCGCCGCACTGCCTGGGCCGGCTATTGCCGGCCCAGCAATGGTTTCGGACACGAAATTCCGAAAGCACTCACCGTTTCAGATCGATGAGGCCATTGTCCACGGTAATCGCAAACCCATTCGCACCTGGCTTCAGTTCGGTGTATGTGGAGGTGCCGCCGCCAGTCGCCCCGGTGTATTTGCCGGTTCCGTGAATCACCTCGAATTTCCCGGCTGTCATCGTGTGATCTCCCCACCAATGACCGACCCAAACATCGCCATCCCGGTCGGTATGGTCGCAATACCACTCGGCTTTACAAACGCTGTCCTTTCTACTATCGATTACGCCCGCGCACTCTAATTTCAAGTTCTGGAAAATTGAGTTCGGATCCTTCATGGCCATGATCGCCCTCCCTTTCAAGTGCACGATCGCGGGTCCACTTTTTAGCGCTATCGGCAACGGATAATAAGTTCCGCCCAGCAACTGAAGATGCCGGACGATGTCGTGGATAGGATCGAAGAGGTGCGAAGCACGCTGGAGTATCATGCGAGCATGAATGCCGCCGCCGATTTACCGCTCCCCGGCCTTCGCGCCGAAGCGTCGCGCCTTGGCCGTGAAGTGGCGAGTGTTCGACTAATCGTGTTGTTCGGTTCGGTGGCGCGCGGACGTGCGCTGCCTTCGAGTGACGTGGATATCGGAATTATGGGAGCTGAGTTTTGGGAGGGCTTGCGAATCGGTGCGGACCTCGCCAGACTGTGCGGACGTGAACCACATGTGGTTGAGCTCGACGTTGCATCCGAGCTCTTGCGCTACGAGATAGCGCGTGATGGTATTGCGCTTTTCGAATACGAACAAGACGCTTGGCCGCGGTTCCGTGCCGAGGCGATCATGCGCTACTTCGACTTCAAACCCAATCTAGATCTGTGCGTGGCTGGCGCTCGCCGCCGCTTGTTAACGGAGGCGCGCCATGGGTGAGTTGCTGATCAAGAAACTCCTTGCGAGCCGCGCCCGTATTAAGAAACTACGTGCCGCCTTGCCGCCCGTGGCGGAGGATGTCTTGAAGGATGAGCGTCTTGAAGCCTACGTTTCCTTCGGATTGTTTCTCTTGATTCAGGATGCGATTGATCTCGCCGCGCACTTGATCGCGGCGCGAGGGCTTGGCGTGCCTTCATCGCAGCGAGAGTCCTTCGAAATTCTGGCCGGTGAAGGTTTGCTGAGCAAGGAACTCACGGCTGCCATGGGTCAAATTGCGGCGCTTCGAAACCGGATAGCTCATTCGTACGGAGAAGTCGATCCCGTCAGACTCGTGCGAGAGGCACCGTCCGGGATGTTGGTTATTGAGCGTTTCCTTGACGCGATAGCAGGTTCGGTGGCCGCTGCTTAAGTATGAGACTCGCCCGTTTGGTGAGACCAATACCGGCTCGCTATTTTTGATTCCCTTCGCGGTCAACGGTGGTTTTTTTTAGGATCATGCCTCACCATGCCCGGTTTTCTTTTCGATGATCGCCACCTCGATGCCCTTAGCTCGGCGGGAACGATCCGCGCCTATCCGAAGCACACGCTTCTCATTCAGGAGGGCGACCAAAACGACCAGATCTACGTGGTGCTGTCTGGACGGTTGAAGGTTTTTCTGTCCGATAGCGACGGCAAGGAAATCGTCATCGACACATTGGGACCCCGGCAATTGTTTGGCGAGATGGCCCTGGAAGGAGAGCCGCGCTCGGCCTCGGTCATGACCACGGAGGTTTGCAAGCTGGTCATGATTCAACGCGACCAGTTCAAGCAATTCCTCGCCGCCAACCCCGAGGCGGCCTATAGCCTGATC
>SHXO01000093.1 GCA_009693245.1 Betaproteobacteria bacterium
TCAATCTGCGCCTTCAACCCCACCAGCGGATCTCCCATCCGAGTGAGTTGCTCGGCGCGCTCTTGTACATCGAAGAATCCAGGCTGCTTGGGTTTGGGTTGCTTCCTGCGTTTGTCTTTCTTCATCGGCCTCGGGATCACTTTGCGCTTAGAGGCTTTTTATCACATCGATTCCAAATGCTCTACTCTACAATGCTGAATTATTAGAGGTGCCCTTTATAGGATTTACCTATCCCAGCCTCGGATAAGAGGAACGTTTTGATGGCCCTGTCAAGGCCCAAGGGTCTCGGGGTAGGGCGGCTTTAGAACTAGGGGGCGGGGCCGTTAACGCGACTTCCGCTATTCGCCTCGTGTTTCCGGTAATTGTCTATTTTCGCTCACGGTAAGTCACTGATCCGCCGAGGGCGAGATGTTGGGCGCGAGGCAAAAGGGCTTGTAGTGAAGACCTGGGTCCTTGCGCGTAGGGAATGCACTTGGAATACTGCGCGCATGTTTTTGCGAGCGACCACATGCAAGAAAGACGGCAAGGTTCACCGCTACTGGAGCGTGGTGGAGAATCAGCGTGCCAGAATAGGATAACCAATACCGAGTGGGGCCTAGGCTGGGCGCAGATTGGCTGGGGCTAGGCGCCTAGCATCTGCCCTCCGTCCACGCAGATGGATTGGCCGGTGATCCATCCGGCAAGAGGGGAGGCGAGGAACAAAACCAAGTTCGCCACTTCCTCGGGCCTTCCCATGCGCCCGAAGGGGATGCTCTTCAAGATGTTGTTGTAAAGATCCGGAGCGCTGGTCTTGCGCTGTTCCCACAATCCGCCGGGAAATTCGATGGAGCCGGGTGCGACGCAATTCACCCGCACGCCCTTGCGCGCCAGCAATGCGGCTTGCGAGGTGGTGTACTGAATGATGGCGGCTTTCACCGCCGCGTAAGCGGGCGTGCGCGCGGAGGGGCGAAAGCCTGAGATGGAAGACACATTGACGATGGCCGCCGCTTTCGATTCCAAGAGATAGGGCTCGGCGGCGGCGGAAGCCCTGACCGTCGCCATGAGATCCACACCGAGCCCGGCGCGCCATGCCGCTTCGTCGTTGCCCATGCCAAAGCCCGATGCATTATTGACCAATACATCGATGCCGCCGAGCGCCTCGGCGGCGGCGGGGATATAGAGCGCGATGTCGCCCTCCTTCGCCAGATCGCAGGGCGAGGCATGCACCTTACCGCCATGGCGCGCGAGATCGGCTTTAACGGCTTCGAGCGCCTGCGGCCCGCGCGCGCACACCGAAACCGCCGCGCCGGCTTGAGCGAAGCCCAAGGCGATTGAGCGGCCGATGCCACGGCTACCGCCGCATACAACTACTCTTGTTCCTTTGAAATCGAGCGGCATGGTTATCTCCAAGTATTCGACTGGTTTTTTGTCACTTTAACGACGAACGATCACGGAGAGCTGGCTATCCGCACCCATGCGATTGACGGCGATTGCCTCGCCTATACTGGCCGGGAATGCTTCGAATGGCCCGTTCTCGCACTCAATTCATTCTCTGCCGTATGATTCGCCTAATGCAAACCGCAGCGATCAACCTTGATGATACTGATGACTGAAGCTGAAATCTTAAGGCAAAGACACGAAGCCCGCGTCGCGAAGCGGGAGATAGATTTACGGCTCATGGATCTCCACCGCAGAGCTGTGCACGCAATGGAGGCAGCGGACCACGGAGAAAGTGTCCGCCAGATGGCACTCCAGCAAATCGAGAAGTGGGACAAGGGCCGTTTGTGCAATCCAAAGTACGTCGCAACATGGCGCGCCATACTGGATCTACCCGCGCACGACCGGCAAGTGGCGATACTTCGAGACGACGCCGAAGGACTGTCGCTACGGCAGAACTCACCCTTCGGTTTCCTCATAGTCCGTGAAAATGAATGAATCGTACAGACATTGAACGCCTCTTAATCGAGGCACGCAGCATAATCCATCACCCAGATTACGTAATCATAGGTAGCCTCTCTGTGTTGGGCGCTGTACCCGTGCCACCAGTTTCCATGACTGGATCGATCGACATCGATCTCTATCCGAAAAGCGATCCGGGCCGCGCTTCCGAAGTCGCTGCTGCCATGGGCCTGGGTAGCGAATTCGAACGCACGTATGGCTATTACGCGGATGCTGTTTCCCCAATGCTGCCCACGCTACCACAAGCCTGGGAAGAACTACTTGTTCGAGTAAGTTTCGATTCCGGTGTCACCGCTTGGTTTCTAGAACCGAATGATGCAGCCATTTCGAAGTATGTTCGTGGCGAGCCTCGCGATAGGGAATGGATTCGTGCAGGACTAAAAGCCAAAATTCTATCGTTACCCACGATTAGTTATCGCTTACGCGAAACAATCATGGAGACCGAGGAACGGCAGCGGGCTGGTCAGGCAATCGAAGAAGACTCCGAGTGGCAGGAACGCTAATTAGCAGCACCCGCCGTGTCCAGCCGAGAACTCATCGAATAAGGGCCCCCATACCGGCGCTAAATCGGACATGGCGATATCTGTCCAGGCACTATGCCGCCTTCGCCTGCCGCATGGCCTGCCACACGCGCTCGGCGGTTGCCGGCATTTCGATGTGCTTCACGCCCAGCGGGCGCAATGCGTCCAGCAATGCGTTGATCACCGTCGGTGTTCCGCCCACGGTGCCCAACTCCCCCACGCCCTTCGCGCCGAGCGGGTTGATTTTGCACAGAGTGGACTCGTCGGTGTATTGCTCGATATTGGGCAAGTCATCCGCGCGTGGCATGCAGTAGTCGAGCATGGAACCGGTCAAGAGTTGTCCGGAATCCGGATCGTAGCGTGCGTCTTCCATGAGCGCTTGCCCCACGGCTTGCGCGATGCCCCCGTGCACTTGGCCCGCCACGATCATGGGATTCACCACGCGGCCCACGTCGTCCACGGTGGTGTAGCAAACGATCTTCGTGACGCCGGTTTCGGGATCGACTTCCACTTCGCACACATGGCCGCTATTGGGCCACGACGGGCCGCCTACCGTTTGCGTCGTCTGCACCTTGATGCGCTTCTCGGATTGCTTGGCCGCCAGTTCGAACAGGCTGATGCCCACGTCGGTGCCCTTCACGGTGAAGCTGCCGTCCTTGTAAGCGATGTCCCCGCCGGAGGCTTCCAACGCATCGGTGGCCAACTGCTTGCCCTTCTCGATGGTGTCGTTGGAGGCGGTCATCATGGCGGAGCCGCCGATGTAGAGCGAGCGGCTACCCATGCTGCCGATGCCGTTGGCGATGTCGCTATCGCCTTGCACGATGTGAATGCGCTCGGCATCCACGCCGAGGGTTTCCGCGACGATTTGAACGTAGCTGGTCTCGATGCCCTGCCCCATGGCCTGCATGGCCGTATACACCAGCACGCGGCCATCGGCCTCGACGTGCATGTCGATGGTTTCCTCGTGCACCACACCCGTCCACTCCAGGAAGGTGGAGAGGGCGCGGCCGCGCAACTTGCCACGCGCTTTCGATTCTTCGCGGCGTTTCGCGTAACCCTTCCAATCGGAGGCTTCCAGGATGCGATTGAGCATGTGCGGGAAATTGCCGCTATCGAAAGTCTCGCCCATCTGGGTGGTGTAGGGCATCTGCGCGGGCTGGATTAGATTGCGCCGGCGCAGCTCCGCGGGATCGATCTTCATTTCAGCTGCCGCCTGCTCCATCAAGCGTTCCATCAGATATATGGCTTCAGGCCGCCCCGCGCCGCGGTAGGCGGACACCACGTTAGTGTGCGTGAGCACAGCGGTGGCTTGCAGATGCAAGGCGGGGATGTGATACACGCCCGTGATGACCTTCGGCCCGATCGCCACGACGATGACCGCTCCGGGCGTCGACACGTAGGCCCCCACGTTGCCCACGATGTT
This sequence comes from Betaproteobacteria bacterium, assembly GCA_009693245.1. NCBI lineage: Bacteria > Pseudomonadati > Pseudomonadota > Betaproteobacteria > Betaproteobacteria bacterium. Next base: position 3,883 of record SHXO01000093.1, read on the forward strand.
GACACGCATCCCAAGAATTTTTCCGTCCGCATCCATCGCCAATTCCGCATGGTTGATCTGGTCGCGCCCGTGGCTGGCGGCGAGAAATTCCTCGGCGCGAGTGGCGCGCCAGCGCACGGGGCGGCCGGTCTTCTTCGCCGCGTAGGCGCACACGGCATCCTCGGCGTAAAGCATGGTCTTCATGCCGAAGCCCCCTCCCACATCACCCACGCGCACGCGAATCTTGTCCTTGGGCATTTTCAGAATGGCGTCCGCGAGCGTATCTCTTACGCCCGCGGGATTCTGGCAGCTGGTCCACATCGTAATTCTGCCGCTGGCTTTATCGAACTGCGCGGCGGTTCCGCGCGGCTCCATGCTCACTGGCACCAGGCGCTGGTTGATGACATCGATCTTGGTCACGTGCTTGGCCTTGGCGAAGGCAGCGTCGCACTCGGCTTTCTTGCCGAACTCCGTCTGCGTGGCGATGTTGCCGGGTGCGTCCTTCCATACCAGAGCAGCACCGGGTTTCATGGCCTCTTCGATGGTGGCCGCGACGGGTAACTCCTCGTAATCCACCATGACTTGCTCGGCGGCGTCCTCGGCTTGAGGACGAGTGGCCGCGATCACCACCGCGAGCGCCTCGCCCACGAATCGCACTTCGTCCTTGGCCATGGGGTAGTAGGGCGCCGAGCACATGTTCTTGCCATCGGCGCGTTTCAATGTGCCCTCGGGCGGGACGGTGGGGAAAGCGCCCACGCCGTCAGCTTGCAATTGCGCGCCGGTAATGACCGCCACCACGCCCGGCATCTTCGCTGCCGCCACCGTATCCACGGACTTGATGCGTGCATGGGCATGGGGCGAGCGCACGAAGACGGCGTGCGTCTCATTGGGCAAGCTCATGTCATCCACGTACTGGCCCATTCCCGTTACGAGACGCTGGTCTTCACGGCGGGTGATCGCTTGTCCAATTCCGAACCGGGTCATGATAAGCCTTCTCGTGTGACTGTGATGACCGGATTCTATGCCAGATTGCCCTTGCAACCGCCGGGCTCGGGAGTGGACAATCCCGCCCCTATGCGCTTGCCCGATACCAATCTCTGAATGAGCACTTCCCTCATCCGGCCCGGACGCCTTGGCAACGCGTTGCGCCTGCTCAGCCGCATTAGCGCCCTTCTGGGCGGAATGCTTTTGGTGGGAATAGCGCTCCTTACGCTCGCCAGCGTATTGGGCCGCAGCCTGTTTTCGAGCCCGGTGCAAGGCGACGTCGAGATGGTGCAGTTGGCTTGCGCCGTGGCGTTATCGTGTTTCCTGCCGTACACCCAATGGCAGAGCGCCAATATCATCGTGGACTTCTTCACCGCCAAAGCCTCTGACCAAACGAAAGGACGCCTCGATGCCCTGGGATCCTTACTGCTAGGCTTGGTGGCCGCGCTGGTGTGCTGGCGCGCTGGAGCAGGTTCAGCGATGGCCTACGAGAATCAAGAAACCTCCATGCTCATCGCTATTCCCATCTGGATTCCCTACCTCCTGATGCTGCCCGGCTTCGCGCTCACGGCGGCCGTGTCCTTCTACATCGCATGGGAGCAATTGACCGCGCGCGCCAGCTATGAGTAATTTTTCCATTGGCATCGCGCTCTTCGCCGCCATGCTGGCGCTGATGGCCATTCGCATTCCCATCTCCATCGCCATGTTCCTTCCCGGCGCGGCGGGGTACGTCATCTTGTCCGGTTGGAACCCTTTGCTCAGCCACTTGAAGGGCGCGGTCTTCGGGCGATTCTCGGTCTACGATCTTTCCGTAATCCCCTTGTTCATGTTGATGGGGGCGCTCGCCATGCACGGCGGCCTGTCGAAGGCGCTCTTCGATTTCGCCAACGCATTGCTCGGGCGTTTTCGCGGTGGCATGGCCATGGCGGGCGTGCTGGCCTGCGCGGCCTTTGGCTCCATTTCCGGATCCTCCGTGGCCACCACCGCCACGATCGCGCAAGTAGCCCTGCCTGAAATGCGGCGCTTGAATTACTCCGGAAGACTATCCACCGCCGCGCTGGCGGCTGGGGGCACCCTTGGAATTTTGCTGCCGCCTTCGGTGACGTTGATGATCTACGCCATCCTTACCGAGCAAAACATCTCCAAACTCTTTCTCGCGGCCTACATTCCCGGGCTGCTCGCGGCGGCTGGGTACATCCTGGCCATCGCGATTTATGTGCGCTTATATCCCCGGCACGCGCCCAACGTCTCGAAACCCGGCGCTGGGGAATTCGCTCGCAGCACCGCCGCCGTGTGGCCCATCGCTATCATCTTTCTCGCCGTGTTCGGCGGCATCTACGGGGGCATTTGCACGCCCACGGAAGGCGCGTCCATCGGCACCGCGCTCACCTTCGCCACGGCGCTTGCCCGGCGCGGCCTGAACATGGAAAAGTTCAAGCAGAGCTTGCTTTCCACCGCGCAAACCAGCGGCATGATCTTCATGATCTTCATGGGCGCGGATATGATGAACGCCAGCCTCGCCCTCTCGCAGTTGCCGGCCGAGCTTGCGGGCACGGTCGCTCAAGCCGGAATTCCTCCCTTGGTCATCATGGCGGCCATCATGGTGTTCTACATCGTGCTGGGTTGCGTGATGGACGAGTTGTCCATGATCATGCTAACCATCCCGGTAATTTTTCCCGTGGTGATGGGTTTGGATTTCTTCGGATTGCCGCCCACGGACAAGGCCCTGTGGTTCGGTATCCTTATCCTCATGGTGGTGGAGATTGGCATGATCTTCCCGCCCGTGGGATTGAATGTTTACATCATGAATGGCATCGCCAAGGACGTCCCTATGTCCGAGACCTATAAAGGCGTGGTACCGTTTCTCATCTCGGACGCCTTGCGGATGGCGTTGCTGGTCTTGTTTCCTGGCATTACGTTGTGGCTGGTGCACGCACTGGCCAATTAAAGGAGTTGCTCGTGTTTTTCAGATTGTCATCCAGCATTCTCGTAATGTCATTGCTAGCCAGCCATGGCTACGCGCAGCAAGTCATGCTCAAGGTGCACCACATGTTGCCCAGCACATCGAACCCGCAACAGAAAGTGATTCAGCCGTGGTGCGACAAAATCAACAAGGAGTCCAACGACCGTTTGAAATGCCAGATCTATCCCGCCATGCAATTGGGCGGCACCCCACCACAACTTTTCGATCAGGTGCGCGATGGGGTAGCAGATATCGTGTGGGCCGTGCCCACCTACGCCGCGGGCCGCTTCACCAAGTCCGAGGTCTTCGAACTGCCCTTCATGTCCCACACCGCCAAGGCCGGCAGCCAATCGCTTTGGAGCTATGTGCAGAAAAACGCCATGGACGAATTCAAGGGCACCAAGATCATTGCACTGCACGTGCACGATGGCACCGTATTCCATCTCACCAACAAGCCGCTTAGAACCCTGGAAGATCTCAAGGGCCTGAAGATCCGCGCCGCCACGCGCATCAACGCCAAGATGCTGGCAGCGCTCGGTGCAACGCCCGTGCAAATGCCGCTGCCGCAAGTGGCCGAAGCCTTATCCAAGGGCGTGATCGACGGCGCCATGGTGCCGTGGGAAGGCGCGCCCGCCATCAAATTGCACGAGATCGCCAAGTATCACGTTGAAGTTCCCGCCGGGGCGCCGAAGTTCGCCAACACCATTTTCGTCATGGCCATGAATCCCGCCAAGTACGAGAGCCTGCCCGCGGACTTGAAGAAAGTGATCGACAACAATAGCGGCTTGGCCACCTCCGCCTGGGCGGGCGAGACCGGCTGGGATGCCGCCGTGGCCCCGCACCGAAAACTGGCCGTCGATCGCGGCAATCACTTCTACACCTTGCCGGAGGCGGAGTACCAGCGCTGGCTCAAGGCCACGGAAAATGTGGACGACGATTGGGTAAAACAAGTCACCGAAAAGGGCGCCGACGGCAAGCGCCTGCTTACCGAGGCGCGCGCCCTCATCAAGCAATACGAGAAATAGCACTCGTGCGAAGCCCGCATCCTCCTTATCTGTACCCGGATTACAAGAGCACGGTTGCGCGCGCGCCCGCGCATGCACTCATTACGCTCGAAGATGACACGCCGCCGGTACCGGCTTATACATCGTCGATACTCGTGGCAAATGACGCGGACCTCACCAAGCAATCGAGCGGTGCCCCGTTGGGCGAACGCATCGTCGTGTCGGGACGGGTCCTGGACGTCGGTGGCAAACCCGTGAGACGTTCCTTGGTCGAACTCTGGCAATGCAACGCGGCGGGCCGCTATGCGCATCCGAAGGACCAACACGACGCCCCCTTGGATCCGCACTTCGGCGGGTGCGGCAAAACGCTCACCGACGATAAAGGCTGGTACCGCTTCGTCACCATCAAGCCGGGTGCCTATCCCTGGGGAAATCATTCGAACGCTTGGCGCCCCGCGCACATTCATTTCTCGCTCTTCGGTAACGCCTACGCCCAGCGCTTGATCACCCAGATGTATTTTCCCGGCGACCCGCTGCTGGCCGTCGATCCCATTTACCATAGTGTGCCGGAGTTCGCCCGTGCGCGGCTGATTTCCGCGTTCGATTTGAGTCTGACCGTTGAAGGCATCGCGCTGGGATACCGCTTTGACATAGTGCTGGGCGGCCGGGACGAAACACCGAAGGGGATCTAGAGTGCGAGCCTCGAATCACACCTTTTCACCACAGAGCCACAGAGACACAGAGAGAAGAAGTTCCATTCTCCGCCAAGGCAGCCACGGCAGCTTCTTGAGTAAGAATAATTTTCCGAGGGCATTTTCTCCGTGCCTCTGTGTCTCTGTGGTGAGCTTTTAAGTATGAACCCTTCCACCCCCTCGCAAACCATCGGCCCGTTCTTTCACGGCGCCCTGAACTGGCTGGTATCCGCCGCACCCGCTCCGCAGCGCTGGGTCATGGTTCGTGGAAGCGTCTTGGACCGGGAGGCTAGATCTGTAGCCGACGCTCTCCTCGAACTTACGCTGAGCGTAAGCACGCCGGACAGGTTTGGCTTCCAGCGCGTCTTCACCAACGATGCCGGTGCATTCCAGTTCGTGATGCCCGCCGCTAGCCATGCTCACGTGACCCTCTTCGCGCGCGGGTTGCTCAAGCATGTCTTCACCCGCGTGTACCTTGTGGCGCGGTCCGTTCCCAATGACATACCCGCGGCACGCCGCGCAACCTTGATAGCCCAACCGGTAGGTGATCACTTTCACTGGGACATTCGACTGAGCGGTGAGGACGAAACGGTGTTCTTCGAATTGCAATGAACCTGTTCGCGCGCGTGCTCATCGCGCCGGAGATCGAAGCCGTGTTTTCGGACGAAGCTCTGATGGCCGCCATGGTGCGCTTCGAAGTGGAGCTTGCAGGAGCGCAGGCGCAGACCGGCTTAATTCCGCCCGAGGCCGCGCTGACCATCTCGAATGCGGCTGAGAGCTTTTCGATAAACGCGCAGACCCTAATCACAGAGGGTGCCCATGCCGGCACCCCCATTATTCCTTTCGTCAAAGCCCTCAGGGCTCAAGTAGCTAAATACGATCCGCGCGCCAGCGACTTCGTGCATTTCGGCACCACCAGCCAGGACGTGATGGATACCGCGATGGCGCTCCTCACCCGCGAAGCTGTCGAACGCTTGAGCAAAACGCTGAGCGTTTGTGTCACCGAAGCCCGCCATCTCGCCCTCACCCATCGCGACACACCCATGCTGGCTCGCACACTCATGCAGGCCGCTGGTGTCACCACCTTCGGTTACAAAGCCGCACAGTGGTGCTTGGCTTTGGCGCAAGGACAGCAACGCCTACTAGCGACGGCACGCAGGGCGCTCGCAGTATCGCTTGGCGGGGCCGTAGGGAACCTGGCTGCGTACAAGGATCAAGGGGTACAAGTGCGCGCCGCACTGGCTCGGAGATTGGATCTCCACGACCCAGGCCACACTTGGCACACGTACCGGCAAAACTGGATCGCGCTCGCCACCGACACGGCGCTCTTGTGCGGAACCATGGCGAAGATTGCGCAAGACGTGGCACTGCTGGCTCAAAGCGAAGTGGGCGAGGCGAGCGAACCCACGGCAGAAGGCCGTGGCGGTTCCAGCGCCATGCCCCACAAACGCAATCCCGTGCTGTCCTTGCGCGTCATTGCGGCCACTCGACCCATTCCGGGATTCATCTCGAACCTACTCGCAACCATGCCTCAGGAGCACGAGCGCGCGTTGGGAAGTTGGCAAGCCGAGTTGGCCCAATGGCCATCGGTCTTCACCCACGCATTGAGTGCGGTAAACGCCATGGCGGAACTTCTAACGAGGCTCGAGATTCACGCAGACAAGTGCAAGGAAAACATCGGCGCGATGCAGGGCGTGATATTCGCCGAGGAATTGGCAAGAGTGCTAACTCCTGCAATGGGTAAAGCCGAGGCAGAGTCGTTGATGTCCAACCTGTGCCAACGCGCCCTCCGGGAACGGCGGCCGCTCCACGGCTTGCTGTGGGAATTCCTCGAGACCGATCATCGTTGCAAGAACACCGATCTTTCCGAGGTGGCAAAACGTTTCGGCATCAAGTCCGCCGCGACGGCTTCCGCTCGCTTGGTCGAAGGCATTGTGGACCAGATTCCCGGAGCACCACCTTCAGCACCTTCGTTCGCACCCCTGCTTGCCGGGAGCGAGAGCGAAACTACGCCGAACCCGGCTGCTCGGGTTCGGCGCAGAACGAGCGGGCTCGCCACATAGAACGGTCCGTGAACGGGTTAGGTCGCGCCGAATCAACACTGAATCGGTAGGAGATTAAAATGATGACCGTTCTCGGTTATGGAGGAATACGGCGATGACAACAACACCTCAGGTAATTGAAATCACGGCGGGAGAAATCTCCGCCGAATTGAGACGCCGTGGCATCGGCTCCGATGAACGCGTAACGTTCACGATAGAACCCGCACAGGAACTCATCCCCGGACGACGCGAATCGCGCGCGCGTGGCCGCCGCTGGTCTGACCGACGAGGACATCGATCGGTTGATTAAAAGAGCTCAGCAGGAAGTTGAGTCGCATACCGGATGAGGGTTGTTGTCGATGCAAATGTCTTCGTAAGCGCTGTTCTAAAAGATAAATCCCTGCCTGCGATGGCTGTACATGTAGTCGAACAACGCGGCGTTCTGCTTAAATCGTTCGCAACGGAACGGCAACTTTTCGAGGCCCTGGCCCGCCCTTACCTTGCTTCGCTGATTTCTCCTTCGACGCATGACTGGTTGAAGAATCCAGGGTCGTGCCTCCAATAAAGCGGGCTAGGTTCAACCCCCCCGCCAATACTTCCGCTCCGCCAGCGCCATACCCAGCGCGATAGCCGTTCCGTAAATGATGAATTGGAACGCCGTGGACAGGCCCAGCATTTTGAGGGCTTGTCCTAGTTGCGTGAGGAAGAGTGCCGCGCCGGCTACCGCGACCATGCTGCCGATTCCGCCGCTGATGGCGGTGCCGCCCAAGACGGAGGCGGCGATGGGAGCAAGCAGGTAGGGATCGCCAACCTTGAGCGTTGGATTGCGAATGAACGCCGAGAGCAGGATTCCAGCGATGCCGTAGAGCAGGGCGGCGGCGGTGAAGGCCGCGGTTCGGTATAGCCCGACATTGATACCCGCGATCCAGGCCGCGCGCGGATTGGCGCCGACGGCCATGAAGCGGCGGCCCATGATTGTCTTGCGCAGCACGATGGTCAGCGCGATTACCAGGATTGCCGCGACCCACACCGAGACGTTCAGCCCGAAGATGCGCGAGCCGCCCCAATCCGCGAGCATCGGTGGCACACGCGATTCGGCGGGGAGCGATTCGCGGTACCACAGCGTCGCGCCTGTGGTGATGGCGCCCACGGCCAAGGTGACGATCAGCGCGTTGAGTTCCAGGACCGCCACCAGGATGCCGTTTATCAGGCCCACAGCTACGGCACTCAGCAATGCGATGACGATGGCTAGCATTAGGGCTTCGTCCCGTCCGCCCGAGATGCCGAGGATCAAGGTGCTGGACAACGTGATGATGGCCGTGGTGGAAAGGTCGATGCCGCGCGACATCAGCACCAGCGATTCGCCCATGGCCGCGATGGCGAGGAAGGCCGCTAAGGGCGCAATGGTGAGAAAGGCCGAGGGCATCAAACTGGTGGGCACCACCACTGCGCAAAAACCGATCAAGACCAGCATGACGAGCCAGATGGCGGCGAAGCGCATCTGAAAACGTCCTCCCCGCTCGGTGGTTGCCGCTTTAGCCTCCGCCTTCATGACGCACGCTCAAGCGTTGTCGGTTGGCGCACACGGTTGCGCAACTGCTTGAACAAGCGCGCCAGCGGCTTCCAGCCGGTGTAGAGAAATACCGCGAACAAAGTGAGTGCCCCGCTGGTGATCACGCCCGCGCCGGTGTTAAGGCCCAGCAGCGCGATGATGTTCACCGTGGTGGTAAAGAACAGCGCTCCGAACATGGCGCCCACGAAGGAGCCGCGCCCGCCCGTGAGGGCGGCACCGCCGAGCACGGCGGCGGCGATGCTGGTGAGCGTGTAGCCCGAGCCGATGACGGGATGTCCGACACCGACTTCCGAAGAAAGGAAAAAGCCCGCGAGCACGGCGAGCAAACTGGAAAAAATATAAGCGCGCAGATTCACCACGCCGGTGTGCACGCCGTTGCGCTTGGCGGCCTCCTGGCGAAAACCCACGGCGCGCATTTTTAGGCCACTTCGCGTGCGGTACAGCCAGA
>SHXO01000094.1 GCA_009693245.1 Betaproteobacteria bacterium
GATGAAGGAGACAATCACATAATGGAGTTGGCCGTGGCCGGAAACGCCGTGGCAATCGTAACTCGGAATATACGCGACATAACGCACGGCGAACTACGGTTTCCCAGCGTGCGTGTAATAACCCCCAAGGACTGTTTGGAGATCTTCCCTTGTCTACCTTGACCATTCGGCTTCCCGGCGACAAACATGAACGGCTAAAGTCGCTTGCGGAAGCTAGAAAAATCAGCATGAACAAGTTGATCGACGAGTTGGCGACCATCGCGCTTGCCAACTACGATGCTCGCACCCGTTTTCAGCTTCAGGTACGTAAGGGAAGCGCCCGGAAGGCGCGGGCGATTCTTGACCGGTTGGGCGATACCTAGTAGGCAGCCCCATGGTCATGGGTTAGTTGAGTTGCGACAAGCCTATGCAGACCATGGGGCGGTGGCTTTCAGGACTCGGCCTCTCGCGATACGCAGCGGATTTTGAACATTTAGCGAGATAAAGGGGATTCCGTAATCGTTGGCAGGTGTTACTACACGTTTCTATATTTGTGTGGTAACTTTATTCGATGCCGCTCCTCTTCCATGACCTGACGCTTGCTGCGCAGACAGCCTATGCCGAGGTTTTCGAGCAAGCGCGAACGCTTGATCTGATGACGCTGCCGGGGCTCACAGGCGCTTTCCACCGGCGGACGATCAAGTGGCATGAGTACATCTACTTTGGCTACCGGGACCCTACCGGGACCCTGTCGGTGGAGTGCAACGGCGGGTGTACGTTGGACCAGCCGGTGAGCGTATCGAGGCGTTGATCGAGCGCTTCACGCAGGTTAAGGCGCCGAAGAAGCTGGCTCCCATGGCTCAATCAGCCCTGGCGTTAGGATGTGCCGGTACACCGCCCAAGCACTACCGAATTGTGCGACAACTGGCGGCGTACTGTTTCTTCAAAGCGGGCGGTGTGCTCATCGGAACGCACGCGTTCGCCGTCATGGGGAATATGCTGGGCGCGCGGTGGATCTCGGGGGAGCGCACGTTGGACGTCGATTTCGCCCATGCGGGCGCGCAATGTGTCTTTGGCGCTGCCTTCCGATATTCGCATTTCGGTGCACGATGCGCTCACGTCATTGGAAATGGGCTTGCTACCGATACAGGAGCTCTCGGGTAGGCTGGAAGCGCAATACCGAAATCCAAGCGATCCCGAACTTCGGCTGGATTTCCTCACCTCGATGATCCGGGGGAGAAAATCGAACGTGGTTATCGAATCGCTCGATCTGGCGCTCGAACCTCTCAAGTTCATGGAGTTTTCGCTGGAGGGCACGACCCAGGGCGTGCTACTAGGGCGAGACGGGGCGTGTATCGTCAACCTGCCGGCACCGGCCCGCTACGCCGTGCATAAGCTCATCGTGTACGGCGAACGAGGCTCCCATTCAAGGGCGAAAGCGGTCAAGGACATAGAACAGGCTTCTGCCTTGGCGGAATGGCATTTGGTGCATAACCAGACCGAGTTGTTCAACGCCGCATGGCAGGATGCCCTGAGCTGCGGGCGAGGGTGGCGGTCGAGAGCGCTCGAAGGACGAAAGGCGTTGTTATCCCGGCACCCGTCCCTGGATTCCCGTTCGCTGTGGAACTGAACGTTCACGAATCGGTATAGGCCACCGCCTCGATCTCCACCTTGAGCCGTGGATCGACCAGCGCTTTGACTTCCACCAAGGTTGACGCTGGGCGGTGCTCGCCAAAGTATTCGATGCGTTGCGGATTGATCAGCGGGCGCTCGCGGATGTCGGTCATGAATACGGTCACCTTCACCACATGTTTTGCGCTTGCGCCTACGTGGCGCAGACAGGCATCGATGCTGGCGAGCGCAACGCGAAATTGGTCCACGGTGTTTTCGGGAATGGATCCGTCTTGCGCCATTCCGACGCAGCCCGATACCCACACGTGGGGTCCGGCGCGTACCACATGGCAGTAGTGGCTGACGGGTTTGGCTTGGCCTGGTACGAGATGGCGTTCGATCATGGCTGGCCCTCCTTATTCATGGCGGCCCTTACTCTACACCGGGCCCGGCGCGGATGCACTTCCCGAAAATGAAAACGGCCCGAACAGGGGCCGTTTCGTGAGGGCAAGAATGCCGCCTAAAGCAGAGGCACCAGCAGCAAGGCCACGATGTTGATGATCTTGATGAGCGGGTTTACCGCGGGGCCGGCGGTGTCCTTGTAGGGGTCGCCCACGGTGTCGCCGGTGACGGCGGCTTTGTGGGCGTCCGAGCCCTTGCCGCCAAAGTGGCCGTCTTCGATGTACTTCTTGGCGTTATCCCAAGCGCCACCGCCCGTGGTCATGGAGATCGCCACGAAGAGGCCGGTGACGATGGTGCCCATCAGCACGCCGCCCAAGGCTTGAATGCCCGCATCCTTGCCCATGAGCGCGCCGATGCCGAAGGCAACCGCGACGGGTACGAGCACGGGGAGGATCGAGGGAATGATCATTTCCTTGATGGCGGCCTTGGTCAGCATGTCCACGGCGCGGGAATAATCCGGCTTGGCCGTGCCTTCCATGATGCCTTTGATATCGCGGAACTGGCGGCGTACTTCTTCCACCACGGCGCTGGCGGAGCGGCCCACCGCTTCCATCGCCATGGCGGCGAAGAGGAAGGGCACCAAACCACCGATGAACAACCCGATGATGACCGCCGGGTTGGATAGGTCGAAGGTGACGACGCGTTTCGCGGCTTCGAGTGCATGGGTGTAGTCCGCGAAGAGAACAAGCGCGGCCAAGCCGGCGGAGCCGATGGCGTAGCCCTTGGTCACGGCCTTGGTGGTGTTGCCCACGGCGTCCAAAGGATCGGTGACGTTACGCACTTCCTTGGGCAGATTGGCCATTTCGGCGATGCCCCCGGCGTTATCGGTGATGGGGCCGTAAGCATCCAGCGCCACGATGATGCCCGCCATGGACAGCATGGAGGTGGCTGCAATCGCGATGCCGTACAACCCGCCCAGTGTGTAGGCGGCGTAGATCGCCGCGCATACCGCCAGCACCGGCCAAGCGGTCGAGCGCATGGAAACGCCCAGGCCCGCGATGATGTTGGTCGCGTGTCCAAACTGGGAGGAACTCGCCACGTGCTTCACCGGTTTGAAATCCGTGCCGGTGTAGTACTCGGTGATGATGACCATGAGGCCCGTCAACACCAAGCCCACGATGGCCGAGCCGTAGAGCCGCATCTGCGCACCGCCGGCAATGCCAAGCACTTCGTTCAGAATGTCGTCCGGCACCAGCCATGTGGTAATGGGGTAGAAGGCGATGAGCGCCAGTACGCCCGCGACGATCAAGCCGCGATACAGCGCGTTCATGATCTTCTGGCCGGGCTGGGCCTTCACGAAATAGCAGCCGATGATGGAGGCGATGATGGAGAATCCGCCGAGTGCCAGCGGATAGATCACCGCGGCTTCGGCGTTGGCCTTGAGCATCAGCGCGCCCAGAAGCATGGTGGCCACCGTGGTGACGGCATAAGTCTCGAACAAGTCCGCCGCCATGCCGGCGCAATCGCCGACGTTGTCGCCCACGTTATCGGCGATCACCGCTGGGTTACGCGGGTCATCCTCGGGGATGCCGGCTTCCACTTTACCCACGAGGTCGGCGCCCACGTCCGCACCCTTGGTGAAGATGCCCCCGCCCAGACGCGCGAAGATGGAGATCAAGGAGGAACCAAATCCCAACCCGATCAGGGGATGGATGATGTGATCGATGGCGTCGCCTGCGCCCGCCGCGTTTTTGAGGTACGCGTAATAGCCCGCCACGCCTAGGAGGCCCAAACCCACCACTAGCATGCCGGTGATGGCGCCGCCACGGAAAGCCACGTCCAGAGCGGGGCCGATGCCATGACGGGCAGCTTCCGCTGTACGCACGTTGGCGCGCACGGAAACGTTCATGCCGATGTAGCCGGCCGCGCCCGACAGTATCGCGCCGATGACGAATCCCACGGCGGTCGATATGCCGAGGAAGATGGCGATGATGACCGCCAGCACCACACCCACGATACCGATCGTGGTGTATTGCCGGTCGAGATACGCTTTCGCGCCTTGTTGTATGGCGCTGGCAATTTCTTGCATCCGCTCATTGCCCGCGGGCTTCTCCAAAATCCACTGGATGGAAACCACCCCATACACCAACGCTAGGACTGCGCAACCAAGCGCGAAGATCAGTCCATTAGACATGAAACCCCCTTGAAATAAAGACACTGGAATTACAGAACCCGGGTACGGTAGCGCGCTTGCATCTTGCGCTCCGGAAATACTTACTTCTTATTGGACTACGAAAGCAATTGGTCTTCGTCGCTGGATACCGCGTTCTCCGGCAAGGGCGCCGGAGGCGAGTGAGACAACCCGCGAGTTTACTAGAATGAGTTGGCTAAATGCCACTCTCATGCTGTGCCTTTAGTTTTGCAGAGCCTTGAAAATGGCGTCGCGGATCGAATCCATGCTGCCCACGCCCGCTACCTTGCGGCACTTCGGCGCGGCTTTATCGCCGCTGGCCGCCCACTTGGCGTAGTACTCCACCAGGGGTTTGGTCTGCGAGTGATAGACCTGAAGGCGCTTGCGGATGGTGTCCTCCTTATCGTCTTCGCGCTGAATCAAATCCTCGCCGGTCAAGTCGTCCTTGCCCGCGACCTTGGGCGGATTGAAGACAACGTGATAGGTTCTTCCCGACCCCACGTGCACGCGGCGGCCCGACAGGCGGCGTATGATCTCGGCGTTCTCCACGTCCACCTCGATCACGTAATCCAGCGGCACGCCCGCCAGTTTCATGGCGTCGGCCTGGGGAATTGTGCGCGGGAATCCGTCGAACAAGAAACCCTTGGCGCAATCCGCGTGGCCGATGCGGTCCTTGACCAGGCCGATGATGACTTGGTCTGGCACCAGAGCGCCCGCATCCATGAATTTCTTGGCTTCCAAACCGAGAGGGGTGCCGACCTTGAGGGCGGCGCGCAACATGTCGCCCGTGGAAATTTGCGGGATGCCATATTTTTGCGTGATGTGGGCCGCTTGTGTGCCTTTGCCGGCTCCGGGAGCGCCTAGAAGAATGAGTCGCATGGGGTTTTATCTCGGTGAGAAATTAGGATGGGGCGCCGAAAGGAGCTCGGCATTATGGACGGGCATTTTCGCCAAACAGGTGGCGCACATGCTCCAAGTCCTCCGGCGTGTTCACATCGGACTCAGGCGCGTGATGGGAGATCGTGACGGCGATGGAAAAGCCATGCCACAGGGCGCGCAATTGTTCCAGCGCCTCGAAGCGCTCGATGGCCGGCTGGCTCAACGTAGAGTAGGTGCGCAAAAATCCGCAGCGATATCCATATAGGCCGATGTGGCCCAGCAAGGGCAAGTCCCCGGGCAAGGAGTCCTTCGTTCTGGCGAACTCGTCGCGCGCCCAGGGGATGGTGGCGCGGCTGAAGTACAGGGCGCGGCCGTGCTTATCCAGCACCACTTTCACGAGATTCGGATCGAAGGCGCGGGTCGCGTTGGCGAGCGCAAATGCGGCGGTGGACATGCTGGCACCCGGATCGTCGTTGAGCACTTGAGCCACTTCGCGAATGAGCGCGGGCGGGATGCGCGGCTCGTCCCCTTGCACGTTCATCACGATGCGGTCTTCGCTCCATCCGCGCAGGCCCGCCACTTCGGCCAAGCGGTCAGTCCCCGAAGCGTGGCGGTCGGATGTCATCATCACATCGTGACCGAATTTCTTAACGGCTTCCTCGATTCTTCGATCGTCCGTGGCCACCCAAACTTCGGCCGCGCCGCTTAGCTTGGCTCGCTCCACCACGTGCACGACCATGGGCTTGCCCGCGATATCGACTAGAGCTTTACCGGGCAAGCGAGTGGAGGCGTAACGGGCGGGGATGACGACGACGAAATCCATTTTGGGCGTGAAGGGTGAAGGGTGAGGGGTGAAGGGTGAGAGTCACATTTCACGTCTCACGCTTAATGTTTCACGCACTAGACTTCTTCGGTGTCGGGAAGCTTGCGGGCGTCTTCTTCCAGCATCACGGGAATGTCGTCCTTGATGGGATAGCCCAGGCGGCAGGGCTTGCAGATCAATTCGCCTTCGGCCTTCTTATAAACGAGCGGCCCCTTGCATAACGGGCACACGAGGATTTCGAGGAGCTTAGCGTCCATTTAGGGCACGTACCTTGGCTAGGATGAGTTCGCCCAGGGCAGCTTCGATCTGGGCCGTGACGGGGAGATACCACCAATTTCGCTTGGCGAAGGCGGCGCATTTTACTGCATCCTTCTCCGTCATCAGCACCATGTCCTCTCCGGCGAAGGCGAGGTCCTGGGGACGAAACGGATGATGATCAGGGTAGGGGTGCTCGGTAATTGTCAGTCCGTGCTCGCGCAACTGAGCGAAGAACCGGGAGGGGTTGCCGGTGGCTGCCACGGCGCGCACGGCCGCATCCTTGAACTGGGAAACAGGGCAATTTTGCCACGGGTTCAGCAAGTTCACGCACTGCTCGCCCGCGAGGACCATCTTGTAATGGGGGAACTGGAGCGTGGACGTTGGGCCGTTACAGACGATGGCGTCCACCGAGTTCAAGCGGCTGATGGGTTCGCGCAAGGGCCCCGCGGGAAGCGGTAGGCCGTTGCCAAACCCGCGTGCGCCATCCACCACCGCGATTTCAATGTCCCGCGCCAGCGCGTAATGCTGCAAGCCGTCGTCGGAGATCAAAACGTCGCATTGCGGGTGGGTTGCCAGTAACGCTTGCGCCGTATGCACCCGGCTCGGGCCGCAAAAGACAGGGGCGGGTGCTCTGCGGGCGAGGAGGAGCGGTTCGTCTCCCACCTGTGAGGGAAGGCTGTCTGGGGTAACGGCTCGAAGAGTGCCATCTCCGCCGTAGCCGCGCGTGATGATGCCTGGCCGAAAGCCGTTGCGAGCCAAGAATTCCGCGAGCCACAGCACCACCGGCGTCTTGCCGGTGCCCCCCACGCAGATATTGCCAGCGACGATGACCGGAACCGCCAGCCGTGCCTGCTTCAGCACGCCGACGCGATACAGCGAGCGGCGCGCTGCCACCGCTATGCAGAACACGATGGAAAGGGGAGCGAGCGCGAGCGTCAGGGGAGTGCGCCGCGCCCACTGTCGCTCGATTCGAAGCACTAAAGCAAAACCAGGTTGTCTCGGTGTATCAACTCGGGCTCGTCCACGTAACCCAGCTTGGCTTCGATCTCGGTGCTCGGTGTGCGCAGAATGCGGCGGGTGTCCGAGGCGTTGTAATTGACGAGTCCGCGCGCCAGCTCGTTACCTTGCGAGTCGAGACAGCTCACCACTTCGCCGCGTTCGAACTCGCCCGAGAGTTCCGTAACGCCGATCGGCAACAAGCTCTTGCCGTCTTGCTTCAAGGCGCGCACGGCGCCAGCATCGAGCATGAGCCGGCCACGCACTTGAAGATGGTCCGCCAGCCATTGTTTGCGCGCCTGCAACGTCAAGGTATCCGCGCGCAAGTGAGTGCCAATCGGTTCGCCCTGGGCGAGGCGCAGCAACACGCCAGGTTCGCGGCCCGATGCGATCACCGTGTGTGCGCCGCTGCGGGCTGCGCGCTTCGCCGCGAGAATCTTGGTGATCATGCCACCGCGCGCAAAGCTGCTGCCCACGCCACCGGCCATTTTCTCCAGGGCAGGATCGCCGGCCTGCCCGTTGTGTACAAACTGGGCGCTTGGGTCGTGCCCTGGGTCGGCGGTGTACAGGCCGTCCTTATCCGTGAGGATGATCAGCGCATCGGCCTCCACCAGATTCGTAACCAGTGCCGCCAGCGTGTCGTTGTCGCCGAACTTGATCTCGTCGGTGGCCACCGTATCGTTCTCGTTGATGACTGGGATGACGTTCAGGGCGAGCAACGTGCGCAGAGTGGAGCGGGCATTCAGATAACGCTTGCGATCGGCCAAGTCCTCGTGAGTGAGCAGGAGTTGGGCGGCACGTAGATTGTGGGTGCGAAAGCAGTTTTCGTAGGCTTCCACCAGACCCATCTGGCCCACGGCGGCGGCGGCTTGTAATTCGTGCAATGCGTGCGGGCGTTTGCGCCACCCAAGGCGTTGCATACCTTCGGCAACCGCGCCGCTCGATACCAGAATGATCTCGCGCTGGCGTTGCTTCAATTGCGCGATCTGCGCTGCCCACCGGCCTAGCGCCGCGTGATCCAAGCCTAGGCCTTGGTTGGTCACCAAGCTGCTGCCCACCTTGACCACCAGGCGTCTGGCGGTGCTGATGAGGGATTGCGCCATGGATTAGCTCACTTCCTCTGCCGGAACAGCCTCCTCGCGCGCCTGCTGGGACAGAAACTCCGAAATGGCGAAGGTGAGTTCCCGGCAGCCTAACCCCGTGAGGGCGGATATAGCGTACACGCGGTTGCGGTCCTGCCCCTCGGCGATCTTGGAGCGGAAGTACCGTTGCGTGAAGTCCTTGATCTTGCCGGCCCGCTCGCTTTCCTGGATGGCGTCCAGTTTGTTGAGCAGCATCCAGCGCGGTTTGCGGTACAGATCTTCGCTGTACTTGCGCAGCTCAGTGGCGATCGCCTTGGCTTCGCGTACCGGGTCCGTTTCCTCCGCCATTGGCGCCATGTCCACCAAGTGGAGCAGCACCCGGGTGCGCGACAAATGCCTTAGGAACTGGTGGCCCAGTCCTGCTCCGCCGGCGGCGCCTTCGATGAGGCCGGGTATGTCCGCCACCACGAAGCTGCGGTTGTGATCGGTGCGCACCACGCCCAAATTCGGATGCAAGGTGGTGAACGGGTAATCGGCCACCTTGGGGCGCGCGGCGGAAACGGCACGGATGAAGGTGGATTTTCCGGCGTTGGGCATGCCAAGCAAGCCCACGTCGGCCAGCACGCGTAATTCCAGCCTCAGCTTACGGGTTTCGCCAATCCCGCCGCGGGTGAATTGCTTAGGCGTGCGGTTAGTGCTGGACTTGAAGTGCAGGTTGCCCTTTCCGCCCGCACCGCCTTTCGCGATGAGCGCCACCTGGTCGTGGGCAGCGAGGTCGGCTACTAGGGTGCCATATTCGGCCTCGCGCACGAGGGTTCCCACGGGAACGCCCAGGATGATGTCCTCTCCCGCCTTGCCATAACGGTCCGAGCCGTGGCCGTGCTCGCCGTGTTCGGCGCGGTGAATGCGGGCGTAGCGGTACTCGATGAGCGTGTTGAGATTGCGGTCCGCGCGCAGATACACGCTTCCGCCCTTGCCGCCATCGCCACCGTCGGGCCCTCCGCGCGGAATGAACTTCTCGCGCCGGAAATGGGCCGAGCCATCGCCGCCGTTGCCGGCGTGGATCTCGATATTGGCTTCGTCGATGAATTTCATGGCGGGACGGGCGGATTCGGATAAAGACGCCGGAGACAAAAAAGCCCTATCTTACGATAGGGCTTGTGGTTGGGTGCGGCTGGATCAGCCTACGGGGATGATCGCTACCATCTTACGGTTGTTCTCGCCCTTTACCAGGAACTTGACGTGGCCATCGATCTTGGCGAACAAGGTGTGGTCTTTACCGATGCCCACGTTATCGCCCGGATGAACCTGGGTGCCGCGCTGGCGAACGATGATGTTGCCGGCACTCACCAACTCGCCGCCAAAGCGCTTGACGCCCAAGCGTTGGGACTGGGAATCGCGACCGTTTCTCGAACTACCGCCTGCTTTCTTATGTGCCATTGTCTTATCCTTCGCTTGACTGAGTTTAGGCGGCGATGCCGCTGATCTCGATCTGGGTATAGTCCTGGCGGTGGCCCAGGGTCTTGCGGAAGTGCTTCCGGCGGCGCATCTTGAAGATTTTCAGCTTCTCGCCGCGCTCGTGGCCAAGCACCTTGGCTTTCACGGTGGCACCGGCCAGCAGAGGCTTGCCCATGGAGATGCTCTCGCCGTCCACGATCATCAAAACCTGGTCCAATACGACTTCGCTGCCGATCTCGGCCTTCAACTTCTCCACCTGAAGCTTCTCGCCAGCGCTTACGCGGTACTGTTTACCACCTGTCTTTACGATTGCGTACATGAACGCCTGCCGGTTCCCAAAAAAGGGGCGAACTATACCGAAGAACTAGGCCGGCGGTCAAACGAAGGCCGCAAGTCATATTTGACTGCCTCGATAGGCGTGCTCTATCCTTCCCCGCCTTATGCTTGAAGCAACCCTCTCCGCATCCGCGCGCACCGAGAACGAACTGGATTCGGTGCACCGGCTTGTGGCCACCGATCTGAATGCCGTGGATGCAGTCATCCGCGAACGGCTTCACTCGGAGGTAGCCCTCATCCGGAAGGTAAGCGAGCACATCATCAAGAGTGGCGGTAAGAGGCTTCGCCCCTTGCTGGTGATCTTGGCGGCGGGGGCCTGCGGCTACCGAGGGTCTGCTCATCATACGCTGGCCGCGGTGGTCGAATTCATTCACACCGCGACCTTGCTGCACGACGATGTAGTGGATGAATCTTCGCTGCGGCGGGGGCGGCCCACGGCCAATAGTTTGTTCGGCAATGCCGCGAGCGTGCTGGTGGGCGATTTTCTCTATTCCCGCGCCTTTCAAATGATGGTGGAAGTGCGGAACATGCGGGTGTTGGAGGTATTGGCCGATGCCACCAATACCATCGCGGAAGGCGAAGTGCTGCAATTGCTCAATTGCCACAACCCTCGGACCACGGAAGACGCCTATCTGCGGGTCATTCGCTACAAAACGGCGAAGCTGTTCGAGGCCTCGGGGCGCTTGGGCGGCATCGTCGGAGGCGTGCCGGTCTCCCAGCAAGAAGCTCTTGCGCACTACGGAACGCATTTGGGGACGGCATTTCAATTGGTGGACGATGTGCTCGATTATTCCGGAGACCTCGCCCAAACGGGCAAGAATCTGGGCGACGATCTCGCCGAAGGCAAGCCGACGTTGCCATTGATCCACGCCATGAGGCATGGCACGGCCGAGGAAGCGGGAGTCATCCGGTCCGCCATCGAACAAGGCGGGCTGGAAGAATTCGAGCCGGTGATGGCGGCCATTCGCCACACGGGCGCGCTGGAATACACCAGGCGCCAAGCGTTCGCCGAGGCGGAGAAGGCAAAGGCTTCGTTGAGCGGTCTCGCGAGTTCTGCGCACAAAGACGGTCTGCTACAATTGGCGTCCTTCGCGGTGTCGCGCTCTTACTAGTAGCTAGCAGTACAAAGTGGGAGCTTGCCGGTGCCGCGTGGTCCGGGTTCCCTGGGCCAGCTAAAACGTTCGGGGTGTAGCTCAGCCTGGTAGAGTACTGCGTTCGGGACGCAGGAGTCGGAGGTTCAAATCCTCTCACCCCGACCAAGTTTTTGTGTGCGCGATGGCGTGCCGCGTCCGAGAGCGAAGCCGCGAGTAAAGATTTATCGCATCGTGACGTAATTCATCGTGACCTAATTGTTCCCCGGCTAATTGCCGCGATATTCGAAGGCACCCGTGCTTAGCGCAATGACAATGTCGTGACACCCGGAGCAAGGCTGGGCTATGATTGCCAACAATGAAACCCTCCGCCCTCATTTTCGGATTTTGCGCGCTCCTGCGCACCGTGTTGCGCGGCATTTCCAATCCCATGGACTGATCTCTTGGCAAAAATCCTATTCATTGT
Organism: Betaproteobacteria bacterium; assembly: GCA_009693245.1. Taxonomy (NCBI): domain Bacteria; kingdom Pseudomonadati; phylum Pseudomonadota; class Betaproteobacteria; species Betaproteobacteria bacterium. Next base: position 11,573 of record SHXO01000094.1, read on the forward strand.
CGTTTTGTTGCTGGTTGCGTATTTGTTCTTCAAGAGTTGGCGCAAGGATGGCGGTGGCGGCCACAGGCAACCCGAGGAAAGTAAGCTCCCCGAGGATATGGTCCGTTGCGAAGTGTGCGGCGTGAATCTTCCCAGGAGCGAAGCGTTCATCACTCAAGGCCGCCTGTTTTGCAGCGACGAACACCGCAAAGTGGGTGTGGACAAGGGCTCCCGGCCCTGATGC
>SHXO01000095.1 GCA_009693245.1 Betaproteobacteria bacterium
GTGAGTGGCATTTGGGTCACCTTTAGACGCAGTGAAGGATATCCCATCACGAACGCAGACGATACCCACACGTGGTGCTTGGATACCCCCAAAAATACCCCTAGATACCCCCCGGATTGCAGTGGACTTGTTTCGAGCGTCCTGGATGATGAAGAGTCGGTGAGGATTGAATTTATTATTATTGGACTTTATCGGACTTCTTTGAACGGGTCGATGGTGCCGGGAGAGGGACTCGAACCCTCACACTGTTGCCAGCGCGGGATTTTGAGTCCCGTGCGTCTACCAATTCCGCCATCCCGGCAATTCAGGCCGCCCCGCCATGGTAGCGGGATTTTAGCTCCGGCTCACGTTTGCTTCGCAAACACTACCCTTCGCTGCAACAACGCCCGGAGGGCGATGTTGTGAGTCCGGTGCGTCTACCAATTACGCCATCCCGGCTAGGGGGCTACCCGAGAGCGGGCGGGATTATCAATGATCTGGGCGCTCATCGCAAACATTAGACGATAATGCGCGCCCATGCGCTTACAAGACTTCGATTTCGATTTGCCGGCTGGGCTCATCGCTCAGCACCCCGCGCCCGAGCGCAGTGCAAGCCGCTTGTTGCGCGTTCACGGCAACCAAATCGCCGATTGCATGGTGCGCGAACTGCCCGCGCTGTTGGACCGGGGCGATCTCTTGGTGTTCAACGATACGCGGGTAATGAAGGCGCGCCTTCTTGGCCGCAAGCACTCAGGTGGCCAGGTGGAGGTGTTGATCGAGCGAATATTGAACGACAAGCATGCGCTAGCCCAGATCCGGGCCAGTCATGCCCCTAAACCGGGCGGGCGGATCATTGTCGCGGACGACGCGGTCCTTGAGGTATCGGGCGCGGAAGAGGGGTTCTACGTGCTCGATTGGCTAGGGGAGGGCACGCTCCTGGAGATGCTGGAGCGCCACGGCAAGGTGCCCGTGCCGCCCTACATCACGCGCGCCGCGAATAAAGCCGATGAGGCGCGCTACCAAACCGTCTATGCCCGAGCAATCGGCGCGGTGGCCGCGCCTACCGCCGGGCTGCATTTCGACCAAATGCTCCTTGAGCGCTTGGCGCAGGCAGGCGTGCGTAGCGCCTTCCTCACGCTGCATGTGGGGGCGGGTACTTTTCAACCGATTCGAGTACAAAACTTGGACGAACATCGCATGCACACGGAGCGCTACGAGATTGCGCAAGAGTTGGCCAGCGCCGTGGAGCAAACCCGGCGCGCGGGCAACAAAGTTGTGGCCGTGGGAACGACCACGCTGCGCGCCCTGGAGTCCGCCGCCATGGAAGGCGAACTTCATGAGGGGGCGCGAGAAACCTCGCTTTTCATCCGTCCGGGGTTTCGGTTTCGGATCGTGGACCGTTTGTTCACCAATTTCCATCTGCCCAAATCTTCCCTGCTGGTCTTGGTCAGTGCCTTCTCTGGCCATGAGCGCATTCGCCGCGCTTACGCCCATGCGGTGGGGCGGCGTTATCGCTTTTTTAGTTATGGCGACGCGATGTTGCTTGAGCGGGACGCGTAAGCGATGAAATTCACGCTGCTTGCGCACGCGGGCAGCGCCCGTCTGGGCCGCCTGGAATTGGCCCATGGCGTGGTCGATACGCCAGCGTTCATGCCCGTGGGAACCTACGGCGCGGTGAAGGGCGTAGGCCCGGCTGATTTGAAAGACCTGGGCGCCCAAATCATTCTGTCCAATACCTTTCATCTGTGGCTGCGGCCCGGGTTGGAAGTCATTGGCGCCCACGGGGGGTTGCACCGCTTCATGGGCTGGGCAGGCCCCATCCTCACGGATTCTGGCGGCTTTCAAGTGTTCAGCCTGGGCGATCTGCGTAAGATTTCCGAGCAGGGTGTCACTTTCCAATCGCCCGTGAACGGCGACCGGTGTTTTCTCACGCCGGAAGAGTCCATGCGTATACAGCGCGTGCTGAACTCCGATATCGCGATGGTGTTCGATGAGTGCACTCCTTATCCCGCCACCGAAGCGCAAGCGCGCGAGTCCATGTTGCTCTCGCTGCGTTGGGCCAGCCGTAGCCGGCTGGCCCATGAGGGAAACCCGAATGCATTGTTCGGAATTGTGCAAGGGGGTATGTACGAAGCGCTTCGGACGCAGTCTCTGGTAGGATTGGAACAGATAGGCTTCGGCGGCTATGCCATCGGCGGATTGTCGGTGGGCGAGCCAAAGGAAGACATGCGCCGAATCCTCGCCTTCACCGCGCCCTTGCTGCCGCGTGATAAGCCGCGGTATCTGATGGGCGTGGGTACGCCTAGGGATTTGGTGAATGCAGTTGAACTGGGGATGGACATGTTCGACTGTGTGCTGCCCACGCGTAACGCGCGCAATGGCTGGGTCTATACGAGCGGGGGCATCGTCAAGCTGCGCAATGCGCGCTACCACATGGATACGAATCCGTTAGATGCGTCTTGTGCGTGCCATACCTGCGCCCATTTCACGCGCGCCTACCTGCACCATCTTCAGCGCGTCAACGAGATGCTGGGGGCGCGCTTGAACACGCTGCATAACTTGCATTATTACCAGACGCTGATGCGGCGAATGCGCGAGGCGTTGCGAGACGGGCGCTGGGCGCAATTCTTGGTGGCTTTCGAGCAAGAGAGCCTTGCTCATGCACCTTCCGCCGGTGAAGCCGGTGAGTGACCGGCGTTAAAACCGTGCCTCCCCATGACAAACTGTTAGAATGCGCGCCTTTCAAAATCGCCTGGTCGCGCGTCGTGTGATGCGCGCACTCCTGGTACTACAGGATATTAAACATGATTAGCTTGGCTTACGCGCAGGGGGCTGGTGTGGGCGGCATGGATCTCATGACGTTGATGCCGCTCGTTCTAATGTTTGTGTTGCTCTACTTCTTGATGCTGCGCCCTCAGATGAAGAAGACCAAGGAGCATAAAGTGATGCTGGGTTCCCTGCAGAAGGGCGACGAAGTCGTCATCTCCGGCGGTACCCTTGGCAAGATCACCAAGGTGGGCGATAGTTACGTCAACGTGGAAATCGCCGCCAACGTCGAAGTCGTGGTGCAAAAAAGCGCGGTCCAGACCCTGTTGCCGAAGGGCACCTTCAAAAGCGCCGCTGGCTAAGGTTTGCCTCGCGGTCATTACAAGAGTCCCACGCAATGAATCGTTTTCCTCTCTGGCTTAACATCCTCATATCCGTAGTGCTGTTGGTGAGTTTGATTTACGCGGTGCCGAACCTCTTCGGCGAATCTCCCGCGGTGCAGATATCCTCGGCACGCACTACGCTCAAGATGAATGAAGGCGTACTGGCGAAGGCCAAGGAAACCCTCGGCCAGGCCAATATCGCGTTAGACGAGGCCTTTCTGGATTTGGATAGCGTCAAGGTCAGCTTCCACGACACCGACACCCAACTCAAGGCCAAGGATATCTTGGAGAAAGTCCTCGGCGGCGATTATGTGGTGGCTTTCAACCAAATCTCCAATTCCCCGCGTTGGATGTCCAAGATCAACGCCAAGCCCATGTACTTGGGCCTTGACTTGCGCGGCGGTGTGCACTTCTTGCTGCAAGTGGACATGAAAGGCGCCATCACGAAATCCCTAGACAACACGGCGAGCCAGTTGCGCGTGGCGTTGCGGGGTGAGGATACGCGCTACGCGGGCATCAGCCGCGAGGGCGCCGCGGAGAGCGCATCGGTGGTGATCCGGTTCCGGGAGGCGGCCAAGCGCGCAAATGCCGTGAACGTGATCAAGAAGGATTATCCGAATCTCGTGTTGCGCACGGAAGACCGCGGCGAGGATTTCCTGCTGTCCGGAACGCTCACGCCAGAGGCCATCAAGGGTATTCGCGAATTTGCCGTGCAACAAAACCTCACCACCTTGCGCAACCGGGTCAACGAATTGGGGGTGGCGGAGCCTATCGTTCAGCAGGCCGGGCAGGACCGGATCGTGGTGCAGTTGCCCGGTGTGCAGGATACGGCCAAGGCGAAGGATATATTGGGCCGTACCGCATCGCTTGAAGTGCGCATGGTGGATACCGAGGCCGTGCCGGGAGAGCCCAAACCCGGAACGGAAGTTTTCCCCGAGATGAACCGCGATGGAACGCTTGGCCAGGTGTCCGTGAAGCGGCAAGTCGTGCTGACTGGCGACCGCATCACCGATGCCCGCCCCACGCAAGACCAAAATGGCGATGCTGCGGTATCCGTGTCTCTCGACGGCGTCGGCGGGCGAGTGATGTTGCAGACCACGCGCGAGAACCTCAACAAGCCCATGGCCATCATCATGTTCGAGAAGGGCAAGGGCGAGGCCATCTCGGTGGCGACCATCCGAGGCGAGTTCTCCACGCAATTCCAGATCACCGGCCGCTTCACCACGGAAGAGACCACGCGTTTATCGTTGCTGCTGCGCGCGGGCGCCCTGGCCGCGCCCATGGATTTCGTGGAGGAGCGCACCGTGGGGCCGAGCCTGGGTAAGGAAAATATTCGCCTGGGCTTTCAATCCATGTGGATGGGATTCGCCGTGCTGTCGGTCTGCATCATGGTCTACTACAGCTTGTTCGGCGTGGTTTCGGTGATCGCGCTGGCGGCCAACTTGCTGATGCTGGTGGCCTTGCTGTCCATGTTGCAGGCAACGCTGACATTGCCAGGTATCGCCGCCATAGCCTTGACCCTGGGCATGGCCATCGACGCCAACGTCCTCATCAATGAACGCATACGCGAGGAATTGCGCAATGGCACCACGCCACAGGCGGCCATCGCCACGGGATACGAGCGCGCGTGGGCCACTATTTTGGATTCTAACCTGACGAGCTTGTTCGCGGGAATAGCGCTCTTTCTACTAGGTTCCGGGCCCGTGCGGGGATTCGCCGTGGTGCATTGCCTGGGGATCCTGACATCGATGTTTAGCGCTGTGCTGGTATCCCGGTCCATGGTGAACTTTATCTTCGGCTCGCGCAAGAAATTGGAGCGGGTGCCCATTGGAAACGTCGATTGGCACCGCAAGGCCACCGTTTGAATACCGCCTACAGAATTTACCAAGGATAGACAGCATGGAGTTTTTCAGAATCCGCAAAGACATCCCCTTCATGCGCCATGCGCTCACCTTCAACATCATATCGTTGGTGACATTCGTGCTGTCGGTGATTTTTCTGGCGACGAAGGGGCTACACCTCGGTGTGGAATTCACAGGGGGCACTGTGATGGAGTTGTCCTACCCCAAGGCGGCCGACGTTGCGCAGATACGCCAAACTCTCGAAAGCATCAAGTTAGGCGACGCCGCCGTACAAAAATTCGGCAGCTCCGATACCGTGTTAGTGCGATTGCCCGCGCGCGCGGACGTGCAAGGCGACAAACTTTCCGAGCAGGTATTCTCGGCACTTGCGCAAAAAGACCCGGGCGTGCAGAAGCTGCGCGTGGATTTCGTTGGGTCTCAAGTGGGTAAGGAGTTGCTGGAGAACGGATCGCTTGCCTTGGCCTTGGTATCTATACTGATCGTGCTGTATCTGTGGTTTCGTTTCGAGTGGAAATTTGGCATCGCGGCCATCATCGCCAATTTGCACGACGTGGTGATCATTCTCGGATTTTTTGCCCTGTTTCAGTGGGAGTTCTCCTTGCCGGTGCTAGCCGCGGTGCTGGCGGTGCTGGGTTACTCGGTGAACGAATCGGTGGTGGTGTTCGACCGGATTCGCGAGAACTTCCGCAAGATGCGCAAGGCCTCGGTGCAAGAGATCATTGACAACGCCATCACCCGCACCATGTCGCGCACCATCATCACTCACGGTTCCACGCAGATCATGGTGACGATGATCCTGCTCTTCGGCGGCGACACCTTGCACTACTTCGCCCTGGCGCTCACCATCGGCATTTTGTTCGGCATCTACTCCTCGGTGCTCGTGGCGAGCCCCATAGTGATGTGGCTAGGGGTGTCCCGCGAAGATCTGGTCAAGCCCGAAAGATCCAAGCAAGAGGCCGTTATTTGAGCTTGCCGTCCGGCACCCGCTCAATCCGTCTTCCACTCGCGGCGAAGGGTTAGGGCGCGGCGCGGCATGGATCTCATTACTTCCTTCTTCCAAATCCTGGTTCATCTGGACCAGCACCTTTTCGACTTCGCCCAGCAGTACGGAGTCTGGATATACGGGCTGTTATTCCTCATCATCTTCTGCGAAACCGGCTTGGTGGTCACTCCGTTTCTCCCCGGTGACTCGCTTTTGTTCGTGGCCGGCGCGGTGGCGGGAATCGGTGCCATGAACGTGCATCTACTAGTCGTATTGCTAATATTGGCGGCCATTCTCGGGGACAACACTAATTACTGGATCGGGCGATTCGTCGGGCCACGGGTTTTTCGGCGCGATGACACCTGGTTCTTCAAGCGCAGCTATGTGGACCGTGCCAACGCCTTCTTCGAAAAGCATGGCGGCAAGACCCTGATCATCGCCCGTTTTCTTCCCATCGTGCGAACCTATGTTCCCTTCGTGGCGGGCATTGGCAAGATGCCTTACCAACGATTCTTGCCCTTCGATATCCTAGGTGGGTTCATATGGATCACATCCTTGACCTATGCAGGTTATGTGTTCGGAAATATTCCCTTGGTCAAGAAGAATCTGACGTTGGTGATTCTCGCCATCATCTTTGTATCTTTGCTGCCTGGCATTATCGAAACGCTTCGGCACCGGGCGGCCGCACGCCCCTGATCTTTTCTTAACTTCATAGGAGACCCCGCATGATTCGTTGGATTGCAAGCATTATGTTTGGCCTGGCCGTGAGCGCGGCCCAGGCGGCGGATCCCGAGAATACGCTCCATCTGGATCTCAAGGACGGGCGGGTAGTCATAGAAATGCGACCCGACTTGGCGCCGAAGCATGTGGCGCGCATCAAGGAACTGGTGCGCAAGGGTTTCTACGATGGCATCGTATTTCACCGAGTGATCGAGGGCTTCATGGCGCAGACCGGAGACCCGACAGGCACTGGCGGAGGGGGGTCGGGAGTCAAGCTTGCCGCTGAGTTTTCCAGGGAGCCTTTTGAGCGCGGAACGGTTGGCATGGCGCGCGCGCAGAATCCCAATAGCGCGGATTCGCAGTTTTTCATCTGCTTCGCCCCCGCGCCCTTCTTGAACGGTGGTTACACCGTGTGGGGCAAGGTCACCCAGGGAATGGAAGTCGTGGACAAGATCAAGAAGGGCGACCAGGCCGCGAATGGCACGGTCAACCAGCCGGACAAGATCATCAAACTGCGCGTCGCGGCGGACGAGAAATAAGACTATCCGTGCGCCCGGCGGTTATCTTCGGGCGCCTCGTCGCGTCGTGTGAGCGTGTAGTCCCTCACCACCTGCGCCACCCGTATTCGGTAGTCAGAAAAAATTCCCTCCCGGCCCTGGGATTGGGCGTCCCTATGGCTTTCGATGTTGCGCCACCGGGTGACGGCTTCCTCGTCGCGCCAAAAGGAAAGGGACAGCATCTTTCCCTCATTGGTCAGACTGGCGAAGCGCTCCACGGAAATGAAGCCGTCGGTTTTCTCCAGTTCCGCGCGCAGGGCGGCGGCGAGATCAAGATATTCCTGAGCGCGGCCCTTGGCGGGCCAGACTTCAAACATCACGGCGATCATGATTTCTCTCCAGCAACGAGCTTGGCGCCACGCTTAGCCAGCAATTCGCGCAACAAGGAGCGGTGGCAGCGCACCTCGCCAGCGCAATAGCATCCCACCGCGAAATTCGTTTGATGAGATAGGGCGGCAAGTAACTCCAGCAAGCGCTCGTTATCTGGCTGTTTCATCTCGCTCATGTACCTTCTTGCGAAGGACTTCCAATCGCGCTCTTCACCGGCAGCTAGGAACGTTTTCAGCAGCCCCTCGCTCGGTGCGAGGTTCGGCAACCAAACATCGTAGAAATTGCGTGCCGCGAACTCGCTCTTCTTCACTCCGCGCGGGGGGCGGCGTACCGTGCCTAGGCGCAAACCTTCGTCTTGGGCGCGGGGACTGCCTAGCCGGACCACGCGAATGCTCATTGGCGGGCGCTCAATGGATGGCCGCTGCCAGCGCCTGGCGGTAGCGCCGAACCAGATCGCCGCGGTCGGTAATTAGGCTGAATAACGATAGCATGGTCTTGCGCCCAATGTCATCGCGGAAGTTGCGGTCGCGCTGGACAATTTCCAGCAAGTGATCAAGGGCCGGCTCGAACTCCTGCTTCATGACCAATTGATTGGCGAGGTTAAATCTAGACTCGAGGTCCGCCGGGTTGGCAGCGACGCGCGCGCGCAGCGATTCGGTGTCTTCTTCCGCCGTGGTGTTGGCGGCGAATTGCACCTTTGCGATCAGAGTATTGATCCAAGAATTATGGCTGGCCAGCGGGCTCAGGCGTTTGATCGCGGCTTGCGCTTGGTCGCTTTCTCCCATGTCGAGTAATACCTGGGCTTGATCCGCGATGATCTCGTCGTTCCTTGGGTCGAGCAAGGCGGCTTGGCTAAGTATTTTCAAGGCGCGTTCGTTGTCACCCTCGGCGCGCGCCTGCGCTGCTTCCTGCCGCAGAATCTGCGCGGGCGAGGGCAACAGGCGCTCGATGAAATGGCGTACCTGAGATTCGGGCAACGCGCCTAGAAATTCATCGGTTTGCTGTCCGCCGATAAAGGCCTTGACGTTGGGGATACTGCGAATTGCATACTGGCGCGATACGCCTGGGTTCTCGTCGGAGTTCACCTTGGCGAGAAGGAACTTGCCTTCGTATTGATCCGCCAATTGCTCGAGCACGGGGGCTAGCGAACGACATGGCCCGCACCAGGGTGCCCAGAAATCCACCAGTACCGGCACTTTCTTCGATGCCTCGATGACATCGCTTTCAAAGGTCTCGTCGGTAACGTCTTTGGTAAAGCTGCCCATGTTCGATGATCCTTGCAAGGAATATACGGTCTAAATGGTGCCTCGCCGGAGGTTCTTCAAGATGGCCTAGACGTTTCGCGCCAAACGAGCGGCATAGCCCGTGTAATGCGCGGGCGTGAGGGCTTGTAATCGCGCTTTGGCGTCCTCGGGGATATTCAGCGTGGCGATGATCAGGTGTAGCGTCTCGCGGGTCAAACCGTCTTGCCCGCGCGTCAAGGCTTTAAGTTGTTCGTACGCATCGGCGATGCCGTACCGGCGCATCACTGTTTGGATGGGCTCCGCCAGTACCTCCCACGAGGAATCCAGATCGGCTGCCAGCGCCACGGGATTCGCATCCAATTTGTTCAGGCCGCGCAGGCATGAATCGTAAGCCAATAGCCCGTATCCCAAGGCGCTGCCCAAATTGCGCAGCACCGTGGAATCGGACAGATCCCGCTGCCAGCGCGAGATGGGAAGTTTCGCCGCCAAATGTTCCAAGAGCGCGTTGGCGACGCCGAGGTTGCCCTCGGAGTTTTCGAAGTCGATGGGATTTACCTTGTGGGGCATGGTGGACGATCCCACTTCGCCAGCCTTCATCTTCTGCTTGAAATATCCCAGGGAAATGTAGCCCCACAGGTCTCGGTTGAGGCCGAGCAACACCCGGTTGGCGGCGGCGTAGGCGTCCAATAGTTCGGCGATGCAATCGTGTGGCTCGATCTGGGTGGTGAAGGGGTTGAAGCGGAGTCCCAGCCCAGTGACGAAGCGGCGCGCGAAGGCTTCCCAGTCAACGCCAGGGTAGGCCACCATATGGGCGTTATAGTTGCCCACGGCGCCGTTGATCTTTCCCAGTATTTCCACTTGCGCGATGCGTTTGCGCTGGTGCTGCAAGCGATGCACGACATTGGCCATTTCCTTGCCTGCGGTGGTGGGGGTCGCGGGCTGGCCATGGGTGCGCGAGAGCATCGGCAGATCCGCCCATTGGTGGGCGATCTGCCGCAGTTTTTCGATTACTCCATCCAGCGCGGGCAGCATGGCGTGTTCGCGGCTATCTCGCAGCATCAAGCCATAGCACAGATTATTGATGTCCTCCGAGGTGCAAGCAAAATGCAGAAAGCTAAGCGCGCCAAGGGCCTCGGCGTTAGTGCCCAGAGCTTCCCGTAGCCAGTATTCCACGGCCTTCACGTCGTGGTTGGTCTGCTGCTCGATGGCTTTCACCCGCTCCGCCTGCGGCTCCGCGAACCCGGCCACGATTGCGCCGATTTCGGCAAGGGTGCCAGGGGAGAAAGGCGCTAACTCAGGCACTCCCGGATCCAGCGCCAACGCCTTGAGCCATTCGATCTCCACCCGAACCCGGAAGCGGATCAATCCGGCTTCGCTGAAATAAGGCGAAAGAGTTTCGATCTTGCTGCGATAACGGCCATCGAGCGGGCTAAGAGCACTCAGGGCAGTGAGGGGCATGGGGGTGGCGTGAAGGTCGGAGAGGTTTGAATTTCTGCTGCGATACCGAATGAATTTTAGCCCCTATTGAGGGAATCCTGGTTGCCTCTAGCCAGGAACGTCATCGCGAGCCTTTGCAATGGCCGATTGACTCTCTTATAATCCGCGCCCTTGTCGTTGGGGGTATAGCTCAGCTGGGAGAGCGCTTGCATGGCATGCAAGAGGTCAGCGGTTCGATCCCGCTTACCTCCACCAATTTCTTCACGACAAAGTCCCCTTCGTCTAGAGGCCTAGGACATCGCCCTTTCACGGCGGTAACACGAGTTCGAATCTCGTAGGGGACGCCAACAAAGCCCTTCGCTTGCCGAGAGGGGCTTTTGGTGTACGCTCCCGGCGATGAATACTCTTCGAGTAGGCTTCATCGGTACCGGCCGGATCTCCGATCTGCGCGCCATGGAGTACTTGAGTAACGGGCGCATCCAACTTGCCGCCGTTTGCGACACCAATCTCGATGTTGCTCGCACCCGGTCTGCTCTTTGGGGCGTGCCCGGGCACCGGGTGTTCGAGCGCTATCAAGACTTACTTGCGTGCGAGGATATCGATCTGGTGGAGATTCTTCTCCCGCACGATTTGCGTGCCGAGGTAGCCATTGCGGCGCTGCGCGCCGGGAAGCATGTATCGGTGCAAAAGCCCATGGCCACGACCCTGGCGGATGCTGACCGAATGATTGCCGCGGCGCGCGCGAGCCCCGGCACGTTGCGCGTATTCGAGAATGCGCTCTTCTATCCGCCCATACAGAAAGCCAAAGCACTCATCGAAGAAGGCGCCATTGGCGAGCCTTTGTCCATTCGCGTCAAGGCTAACAAAGGCGATCCGCGCAGCGCGTGGCATGTGCCGGAGGCCGCGCGTGCCTGGCGCCAGGCACGCCAAGCGTAGCGGAGGCGGGCCGTTGGCCTTCGACGATGGGCACCACAAGTTCGCGGTGGCCTGGCATTTCATGGGTATGGCGGAAGAAGTGCACGCTTGGATCGATAGCACCGAAGTGGAGCCAGGCTTCGTGCTCGACTGCCCGGCGCTGATCTCATGGAAATTCGCCAATAAGCGCTACGGCAATCTGGAGATCGTCTACTCCCCAGAGTTGCAAGTGCTAACCGAGCACTACGCTCAGCACGACCCCATAGAGATCACC